>JAICVT010000608.1 GCA_025935235.1 Ktedonobacterales bacterium
ACCGTCTGTCTGATCCCCGAAGACGACTGGAAGGACCGCGACGAGACGGGGCGCACGCTCTATCAACTCTTCCTCGACCAGCTCAAGGGTGTGCGGCGCTTCAACGCCGATGAGGCCATCGTGCGCAACGTCTCGAACGTCAACGGCGGCGTGGCGGGCCTCGATCTGCTGCCCTCCAGCCTGCAACTGATCAAGATTCAGGATCGCCTGACGCAGGTGACGGACTTCGAGAGCTACCAGCGCGGGCCGATCTTCGCGCTGCGCGACGCGCTGGCGGAGTTCCTGCCCTACTACGATCACGTGCTGATTGACTGCCCGCCCTCGCTCGGCATCGTGACGCTGAACGGGCTGGCGATCTCCGACTCATACTTGATTCCCGTCGTGCCGGACATCCTCTCGGTGCTGGGCATCCCGCCGATCCTCGACCGCGTGGCGCACTTCGCCACCTGCGTGCGCCGCAACGTGCGGGCGCTGGGCATCGTCATCTCGAAGATGCGCGCCAACACGCTGCTGCACAACGAGATGACACGCCGCCTGCGCGAGGACTTCGTCGAGCGGCGCTTCCCGATCGTCTTCGAGACGATCATCCCTGAATCCACGCGCATCGCCGAGGCGGCGAACGTGCTGGCGCCGATCAACACGCTGGCGCAGAAGTACGGCGCGGGCGGCCCCTATGAGGAACTGAGCGCGCTGACACAGGAGTATCTGGCGCATGTCACACACGCCGCACGATGAGCGCGACCGCGCTAGTCAGCCAGACCAACAGGCGTCGGGCGCGACAGTCAGCGCCTGGCTGCGCGCCCTGGCGAAACGCGCTGAGACCGACGCCGCCTTTGCCGCGCAGATGCTCGACGCCGCGCGCGAGAGCGGACTGACCAGCGCGCTCCCGCCTGGCGCCGCGCCTCCAGCGCCCGCCGCCCACGCCTCCGCGCCCGCGCGCGGCGCCCGCGGACGCAAGAGCGCGCAGGCCGCGTCGGCGGCACCCACGCCCGCGCTCGATCCCTTCGCCGTTTATCGCGCGCAGGGAGTGGAGGGGCTGCGCGCCGCGCTGAGCGCGCTGGAGCTGCCCGCGCTGCGCGTTATCGTGCGCGAGCGGCGCCTCGATCCCGCGCGCATCTCCGCCCGCTGGACGGCTCGCGAGCGCGTCATCAGCCTGATTGTAGACCAGGTGAAGGCGCGCGCCAACCACGGCCACGCCTTCGAGCGCGTGTAATCGCATGAACTGGGGTGAGGGCAACGGCGCGGGCAGCGAAGACGCGGCCATCGCGCTGATGCGCGTTAGAGCCGCGACGCGTCCGCCAGCCGCTGGTCCGCGCTCGCGCCGCGCCGCATCAGCCAGAGTGTGCAGCCCTGCGCCGCCAGCGCGGCCACCACGGCGCCGACGAATGACAGCCCTGCGCCCAGCCGCTCGAGCAGCAGCGCCAGCACGGTGAAGAACGACGCGAAGGAGAAGAGGCCCAGCAGCAGCCCGCGCAGCACCCGCACCGCCGCCTCGGCGCCCTGCTGCCGCTGTGCGAAGGCCGCCAGGATGGTAGCATAGAGGGGGAAGGGCGCCAGCAAGCCAGTCATCTGCGGGCCGAG
>JAICVT010000401.1 GCA_025935235.1 Ktedonobacterales bacterium
GCGGCGCCGAAGATGCTGAGCGCGCGATTGCGTGGCTCGCCCTCGGCGAAGGTGATGGCGAGCAGCGCCAGCGCGCTGGGCGCGGCAAACGCGGCGCCAATCCCCTGGATCGCCCGCAGTGCGATCAGCATGGCGGCGGAGGTCGCCAGTCCTGCCAGCAGCGACGAGATAGTGAAGAGCGCTAGCCCACCGATGAAGGTCACGCGACGGCCAAAGATGTCGCCGACGCGACCACCGAGCAGCAACAAGCCGCCAAAGGTCAGCATATACGCGCTGAGCATCCATGACCCATCAGTCGCGGAGATACCGAGGTCTCGCTGTACCTGCGGCAGCGCGATGTTGACGACCGACGCATCCAGAATCAGCATCAACTGGCAGGTGACGATCACCGTCAGCGTCAAAGCCGGATGCGCCGCGCCGCGCGCCCGCGGTAGCGACCGCAGCGACCGCAGCGACCGCAGCGAGGAACCCAGTGAGCGGCCAGGCGCCGCTACTCTGCTAGACATGTAACCCTCCATGTCACATAATGCGGAGGAGACCTCCGGTTGGGTGAGATTATACGGAGGGTACCTCCGTTTTTGCAAGAGCGGGAGAAAACTCAGGAGAACGATTCGATGGACGCCACGGAAGAACGGGCTTCTCTACGTCGGCCAATGCGGGCGGACGCGCGGCGCAATCACGACCTGCTCGTGCTAACGGCGGCGCGGGTATTTGAGGAGCAGGGTCCTTACGCCTGCCTGGAGGACATCGCGCGAAGTGCGGGTGTGGGTGTCGGAACTCTCTATAGACATTTCCCAAATCGGCAGGCCATTCTGGAAGCCGTCTATCGCACGCAGATAGACGCGCTGCTGGCGGAATCCACCGCGCTACTCGAAGCATCCTCGGCGAGCGAGGCGCTCGACGCCTGGGTGCGGCTGATGCTCGACCACATCGTCAAGCAGCGCGGCCTCAAAGCGGCGCTGCTCGACAGCGACTCGCCGTCAGAGGTCCTCTCGCTCTGCAAGCGGCAGATTCGCGCGGCGGGCGACGCGCTGATCGCGCGGGCACAGGCGGCGGGCGCCATCCGCGCCGACGTGCGCGCGGATGACCTGCACAAGCTGATCCACGGCATCGTGCAGACCACGGCTGAGACCCCAGAGGGGCTGGAGCAGGCGCATCGCCTGGTCGCCATCATGCTGGCTGGCGTGCGCGCCCAGCGCCCGTAGACTCCCTGCGCCACTTTGGCGCTCGCCTCAAGCAGGCCGTACAATGACGGCCAGAGCCGTTGCGCTGGCTCCCAGCCCGCGGAGGCGGGCTTTGCGGACGCGAGGCCAGGTAGCCGCGGGTTTACCCGCCCGCTGCTATGCCGCCAGCCACTCGGCTCATCAGGCGAAGAGCAGGGTTCAGAAGGACACGCGCTATGGCGCCGGGCCGGCAGGCTCTGCTGACCATGCTGGCGAGTTGCGCCGAGGCGGGCTGGCACAATGCGCACATCGGGTTACTCAGCCCCCGCCGTGACCGCCACCTCCGCTGTCGCCGCTACCGTCCTTGCTCGAGCCGCTTCCGCCAGAGCCACCGTGGTCATCTTGCGTACCCGCGCTCGAGACGCCAGAGAGCATGCTCGCGGTGTCATCTGGATTACCAACGCCGAGGACATGACTGCCAGCACTCAGGTCGTTGCCAGGCACATGCGCGACAATCGTCGTTGATGAGCGCGTGACAATCGTACCCACAGGCTGGCCGTCAATCAGCACCAACGCTGTCGAAGAGAAATCGGATCCACTAATCGTGATGATCCAGATGTAGTCGCCGTTGATCGTGACACCAGTGATTCCGGCCTGCGCAACCTGCGGAATGCGGTCACCAAGCAGCCCCAGTACAGTGGTGATGTGAGCGCGCGTCGCCCAGGACAGGCTCGGCAGCGCTGAGCGCAAATCCTGTCGCGCGCTCTGTTGCAGAGTCGCCAACTGGGTCGCTAACGCATCGCGCACGCCGCCAGTCTGCACGTTCTGGATGCTCGTCACTGCCGCCTGCTCCTGCTGTGCGAAGGTTCCGAGCGCTGTATCAATGGCGGCGCTATCTTCATGTCGAGCTACCGCTGTGTTGAAAGCTGTGAGCGCCTGCTGCGCGCTATGAAGGCGCTGGCGCGCGCTGCCTGTAGCGTTGTCAGCGGTCGAAACAGGCACTATGCCGCTCTCCAGGCGTCGCAGGCCATAGAGTGGCTGACCTGGAACGGCCCGCGCCGCGGCCGCTCCGAGCACACTAGCGCTTACGATCAGCGCCAGCGCCGCGACTGCCGCCCATTGCAGCGTGCGCGGCGTTCGCCTCACTACCGTGTTACGGCTGTCAACACGCGCCGCCGGTATCACCGGCATCAAGGGAGTAGCGCTATCGTCTGCGGCGCTG
The DNA here is from genome assembly GCA_025935235.1 of Ktedonobacterales bacterium. GTDB lineage: Bacteria > Chloroflexota > Ktedonobacteria > Ktedonobacterales > JADMIN01 > JAKAIY01. Next base: position 2,386 of record JAICVT010000401.1, read on the forward strand.
CCGATCTTCGCAGAGGCGCGAGCGCTCCCCGCTACCCCTGGCTGCGAGTGGGCGGCGAAGCGCGTGAGCAAGTCCGCTTCGAGGCGACGAGCGAATGTGGGCGATGGATCCGCCATGCCCCAGACCGCGAACTGGTCGGCGGCCTCAAGAAGCTCGCCGAGTGGTTCGCTAAGTGGATCCTGGCTATAGTGAGCAGGGGTCACGCTATGCCCGGCATCCGCGCCGGCAGCGTGGCGCTGCGCGAGGAGTGTGTCGAGTTCGTCCTCAGGCTCCATGACGACGCCCCTCCTTACGTGAGCGCTCATGAGCTTGGTGAGCTGCTGAGCCGGGTAGCTCTGTCTCGTTATCATTCAACTGAAGATGACGCGCTAGCGAAGCGAGCGCGCGAAACTGCAAACCATAGATGGCATTGACTTGCTTACTCATCATCTGTGCGATGTCCTCAGCTGACCTGCCAAGGATGAGTCGGTGAAACAGCACGAAGCGCTGCTCCGGAGTCAACTGGTTGAGCGCTGCGACGACCTCTTCCCAGCGCTCGCGCTCGATCAACGCCGCAAGTGGATCGCGCTCTTCCACAAACGCTCGCGGTTCATTGGTCTCTGCGAGAGCCAGGGGCGCCTCGCGCGAGCGTTGACGGACTCGATAATGCTGGCTCAGCTTATGGCGCGCGATGCCCAAGACCCAGGTAGCGAACCCCATCTCATCGCGCGCGCGAACGCGGGTGATGCCGGACATCACGGCGACGAACGTCTCGGAGGTGAGGTCCTCAGCGAGCGCTACTTCACGCACTCTGGACAGCAGGAAGCGATAGACCGCTGGCAAGAAGCGAAGATAGAGCAGACGCAGAGACTCCGCATCGCGCGTTCGTGCGCGCTCGACCGCCAGTTCGAAGCCCAGTCCGGCGGGCCAGAAGGAATCGTCACCCGGCGCTCCCGGCGCGCATGCTACCACATCGGGGGCTGTCTGCGAATCGGGAGCAGTTACGCGACAGTTCGCCACATCGAAGCGCCTTTCCAGCTTGCCTGTGACCGCGATGCGAGTGCGCAGCGCTGGATGCGCCGACTGCTACGCGCTCGCATCGCTGAGTGAGCTGAGTGCACTGACCGCGACTACTGCCCACCACTCAGATCGGAGCCGCCATTCGAGCCACCATCGCCACCGTCGTGTCCGCCGTCATGTCCGCCGTCGCCGCTACCCGAACCGTCATTCGACCTATCATCGCCAGAGCCACTATCCTCGCGATGAACTCGCGACGCGAGCAACGCGCCGTCAGCATCAAACGCGCCCTGAACCTCGATCGTCATACCGGTTCGCAGGTCAGAGAACCCGTTTACGCCACCGTCGAATTCGGTCTGCGCGTTGACAACAATCGTCCCGCTGCCACCACTCGTGGCCATGAGGATAAAGGAGGAATGGGCAGCGTCCAGCGA
>JAICVT010000478.1 GCA_025935235.1 Ktedonobacterales bacterium
AGACGACTACGCCACCGAGCGACACGTTGCGGATATCGTGGCGCTGCTCGACACCCTGGCGCTGCCTCGCGCCGCGTACTGGGGCTACTCAAGTGGCGCGCAGGTCGGCTATGCGCTGGCGGCGGCCCATCCCGACCGGATCGCCGCCCTCGTCGCGACTGGCGTGATAGACGACCCGGACGCCAACGAGGCCGAGGAGCGCGCCGAGACGATCGCTTACGCCGAGGCCATCCGCGCGGGTGGGATGCAATTTCTGGTGGATGGCTATACCGCCGAGGCGCCTATGCTGCCGTGGTTTCGCGACCAGATGCTCGCCACCGACCCCGACGTCTTCGCCGATTCGCTGCTCGCCGGACTGGCGTGGCCGGGAACGTGGCCACTGCTCGCGCGCATCACCTGCCCGACGCTAATGCTGGTCGGCGAGCGCGAAGACCCCGACGGCCTCAATCCGCGCGCCGCCGCCCAGATGCCACACGCCCAGTGCGTCACCTTCCCTGGCCTGAACCACATCCAGGCGTTTGAGCGCAGCGACCTCGCCCAGCCGCATGTCCTCGCCTTCCTGCGTGACCTGCGGCTACGTTAGCCGCGCGCCAGCCGCAGCGCCTCGGCGACGCTCCACGCCTGTGCTGGGCAGCCGTCGGGCGTGAAGGGCGCTGCGCCCCACGCGATCTCGCTGATGGAGCCGACCCCCGCTGCGCGCAGATGCGCTTGAAGCGGCGCCAGCAGACGAGCGCGGGTCGCGGCGGCGTCTTCATCGGGGAAGGCATGCGCGCGGGCCTGGGTGTAGGCGCCGAGCAGCCACGGCCATGCCGTTCCCTGGTGATAGGCGGTGTCGCGACTGCGCTGGTCGCCGCCATAGAGGCCGTGGAAGGCGGGATCATCAGGCGCGAGCGTGCGCAGCCCCAGCGGGATCAGCAGCTCGCGCTCGACCACCGCCAGCGCCGACTGCGCCTGCTGTGGGCTGGCCAGCTCCGGCGCGACCGCCAGCGCCAGCACCTGGTTGGGGCGTAGCGCGGCGTCCATCTGGCCGTAGTTCCCCGCCACGTCTATCACGTCATAGAAATAGCCGCCCGTTGCGCGCCAGAAGCGCGTCGAGAAGCTGGCCCGCGCCTGCGCCGCCAGCGAGGCATAGGGCGTGGGGTCGCGCTCCAGCCGCTCGGCCCAGCCCGCCATCAGCCGCAGCGCGCGATACCACAACGCGCAGATCTCGACTGGCTTGCCCCAGCGCGGCGTCACCACCCAGTCGCCGACTTTGGCGTCCATCCAGGTGAGTTGGATGCCCGGCGCGCCCGCATGCAGCAGCCCGTCGCCCGCATCCACCCCGATGCCATAGCGCGTGCCACGGATGTGCCAGTCAATGCTGCTGTCGAGCGCGGCGAACAGCTCGTGGAGCAGCGGCCAGTCCTGTGTCGCGTTGAGATAGGCGTCGAGCGCGATGAAGAGCCAGAGCGTGGCGTCCGCGGTATTGTAGGCGAGCGCATCGCCCGCGTGGTCGGGGAAGCGGTTGGGGATCATCCCCTGGCTCATGTAGGCGACGAAGCCGCGCAGCAGCCCGCGCGCCTCGGCGGCGCGTCCCGTCGCCAGCGTCAGCCCGGGCAGCGCGATCATCGTATCGCGCCCCCAGTCGGTGAACCAGGGATACCCGGCGATCACCGTCACCGACGGATCATCACCAGCGCCCGGAGGCTCTGGCGGCGCGGGCCGACGCGCCACGATGAACTGGTCCGCCGCCAGGGTCAGCCGCCGCGTCAGCTCGTCGGGCGCGTGCGCGCTGGCCAGCAGCCGTCGCTGGCGGGCGCGCTCGCGCCCCAGTGCCTGCGCCACCACCGATTCGTGGTCGGCGCCGCCTGTCGCCGCGTCGCCGGGCAGCGCGCCTGACGCATCGTCCACGCTCAAGGTCAGGCTGGCGGTCTCGCCAGACGCCAGCGCCACGCTGAAGTCGCCCGCGACGTAGACATCTTCCTGTGAGGCGAGGCCGCGCGAGCGCTCGACCCGATGCTCAACATGCCAGTACCACTCGCCGCTGGCCGTGAAGCGCGCCGCTGGCCCAGCGGTCAGGCGGCAGGCGTCGGCGCTAGGCGTGGCGCGCGCCACACACCAGTTCGGCCCGCTCTCCACCGCGAACCGCCAGTCAGGATTGCCCTGCTGGCTGGCGTGGTGGTCGCGCCAGACGAGATATGGCTGGAGGCGCAGCGTGATCGGCGCCCGTGCGGCGCCTGTAGCTTCGGGCGCGGAGACCAGGCGATACTGCACGAACGTGACGTTGGCGCCATGCTCCATCCACAGCCGCTTCTCCAGCGCCAGGCCATCCGCCAGCCGGAAGCTGAAGCAGGGAATCAGCCCTTCCAGTGCGAAACCCGCCAGCCGCTCGAAGCCACGCGGATCAATCGTCCCGTCGGCGTATTCGTTGGTTCCCAGCGCGATCTGCTGACCATCGCTCAGCGTCGCCCATTCATCGAGTTTGGTCACGAGCGCCACTCGCTCTTGCGTGGTGCGCGGCGCGGCGATCAGATAGCCGTGGTAGCAGCGCGTGGTCGCGCCCGCCAGCGTTCCCATCGCATAGCCGCCGATGCCGTTGGCGACCAGCCACTCATGCGAGAGCGCGTCATCCAGTCCGCCAAACGCCTCAGCCGCCAGCGCCAGCGTCGGCAGACCGCCCACATCGTCGCGCCGCTCGTCCATTGGGAATGCGCTCCTCTCCCCTGGCCTCACCTGATTGCTTCAGCTGCGCCCGGTCGTCCGTCGCATTGTATGCCCAGGCGCCGCGACCTTGCCGCCGCACTTCCCGCTCTGCTATGGTGGATGAGAATAGCGCAGCGCGCAGGGGTCATACATCAAGGAG
>JAICVT010000164.1 GCA_025935235.1 Ktedonobacterales bacterium
GTGATGGGCGCGTAGCAGAGCAGGTGCGCCGCCAGCCCACGCCACTCCGTCGTCACTTCAGTCCCAGGGATGACCACTATGCCGCGTGCATCGCCCAGCGCCAACACCTCTGGCAGATGATCCATCTGGTCGTGATCCACGACGCTGACGGCGCGGAAACCCGCCTGCGCCAGCGCATCGAAGAGGTCGCTGGGCCGCCAGTCGCCGTCGCTGTAGCGCGTGTGCAGGTGCAGGTCTACCGGCGCGTCGGGTGGGAGCGTCTGCGCTGTGATCACGGGCATGTTCCTTCGCGCTGGCGGATCGCTGGTCACGATGACGGGCGGGCGGCGTGGAGCGCGGCGCCCAGCGTTTGCTGGTAGACGGCGACAACATTGCGCGCCGCCGCGTCGTTGGTGTAGAGGCGTAGCGCGCGCTCGCGACCCATCTGGCTGAGGCGCGCCCGCAGCGCGGGGTTGGCCTCCAGCCGCAGCAGCGCGTCGCGCAGAGCGGCCACATCACCCTCCGGGACGATTAGCCCCGCGTCGCCGATGACGTTGGGGATCTCGCCGGAGTCTGAGCCGACGACCGGCGTACCGCAGGCCATTGCCTCGATTAGCACCCGGCCAAACTGCTCCATCCAGTTGGCCTGGGTCAGCGATGGCACGGCCAGCGCGTCCACCTCTGCCAGCGCGGCGGGAACGGCGTCGGTCGGCACGGCGGCGCGAAACTCCACGCGATCCGCCACGCCATGCTGCGCGACCAGGTGGCGCAGCTCAGGCTCGTCGGGGCCGCTGCCAATGAAGCGCAGGCGAAAGCGCGCGGGCATGCTCGCCAGCGCCTCGATCAATAACCCGGTTCCCTTGTAGAGCGTCAGACGGCCCAGATAGCCGATGATGAAGGTGTCGGGCGCGGGGCGCGGCTCGCGGCGCAGCGCGGGCTGGAACGTGTCCGGGTCTATGCCATAGACGGTGAAGACGGAGAGCGGCCCGGCGTAGCCCTTGCGCCGCGCCACCTCGCCGGCCGCGGCGTTGACGGCGATCATGTGCGCCATGTGGCGATAACTGTACTGCTCCATCGCCGAATAGGGGAAGGGGTAGTCTTTGTAGAGGTTCTGTAGCGCGACGAAGATGGTCCGCGCGCCTACCACCAGCGCCGCGCGCTGCGCCTGCGCCCCGGCGGGGTTATACGGCTCCTCATCAATGTGGACGATGTCGGGCTGGAGCTGGCGCATGACGCGCGAGAGGCCGCGATAGACATAGAAGTGGTAGCGCCCGTTGAAGACCACTGGCGTTGGCCGGACGGCGTAGCCAGCCGTGTAGCGCGGCACGAACGGCAGCGTGCGCCCGTCATCGGAGCGCCACTCTGGCGGCGTAATCAGCGTCAGTTCGACGCCGGGATGCGCCGCGATGCGCTCTAGCACCTGCTGCGAGGCCTCCGCGACGAAGGTCTTGGAAACGACCGCGACGCGCACCATGCGCTCCTCTCTCGTATCCGCTCGTGGCGGATGCCCCCACCCCAACCCCTCCCCCGCGTTGCGGGAGAGGGGAGCGGGAAGCGCCGTGTCTATCACTAGTCGGCGCCGCGGTCGGCGACCTCGGCGTAGAAGGCGCAGGTCTCCGCCGCGACCTTGCTCCAGCTAAATTGCTTGCTCTGCGCCAGTCCGCGCGCGCGCAGGTCGGCGTTCAGCTCCGGCGCTGCCAGCGTATGGTAGATCGCCGCGCCAATCTCGTCGGCATCGTCTGGGTTGACGAGCTTGCCCGCCGAGCCGACCACCTCTGGCAGCGACGTGGCGTTCGAGCAGACCACCGCCGCGCCGCAGGCCATCGCCTCCAGCGGGGTCAGACCGAAGCCCTCGTAGCGTGAGGTGAAGGCGAAGCACGATGACGCCGAATAGAGCGCTGGAAGATCTTGCTCGGCCACCGGCGCGCAGATCACCTGCCGCTCGATGCCAAACGCCGCCGCCAGCGGCCGCCAATCTGGAAACGTCGGGCTGGCTCCCAGCTTGCGATGATCGCCCGCGATGAAGAGCTGCAAGTCTGGCTCGCGCAGCTCGTGGTAGACGGCGGCGAACGCGCCAACCAGCTTCTCGATGTTCTTGCGCGCGTCCATCCCGCCGACGTTGAGCACGAAGCGCTCGCGCAGGCCGTATTTCACCCGCACGGCGCGCAGCCGATCCGGATCAGTCTCGCGGCGGAACTCTGGCGCGGCGGCCTCGCGGATCACGCGGATGCGCTCCGGAGGGATGCGCAGATACTCGATGATGTCCTGCTTCGACCATTCCGAGATCGTCAGAATGGCCTCGGCGCGGCGGGCGGCCTGCGCCACGAGCTGGGTATAGAGCATAGCGCTGGCCTTGGACCGATACTCCGGCAGCGCCAGCATGATGACATCGTGGATGGTGACGACCTGCGGAATGCCGAAGCGGCGATAGGCGGGCGCGAAGTGGGGGATGTGGGCGAGGTGCGCGCGCACGGATTTAGCCGCCGCGGGGAAGCCAGCCTGCTCCCAGACGAGCTTTTCCAGATTCTCGCCGCGAGCGGGGCCGCCGACGGGCGCGATCTGCCAGGTGAAGCTGGATGGCGTCTCTGGCTGCGCTTTGGGCGGCTTTGGCCCCAGCACGTAGTACTCATTCACGCCGTCCACCTGTCCCAGCGCCGCCAGCAGGTTATACAGGTAGCGCCCAGAGCCGACGTGCGGCTCCTGCAGGAAGAGCGCGTTGATCGCGACACGCATGAGTCTCGGTCCACTCCATCCACGAATGACCACAACAGATCACAGTTGGTCGGGTCAGGTCAGGGAGCGGCAGCGGACGCATGGCCCGCGCAGCGCCCAAACCAGCATAACACAGGATGTTATGGGGCGCTCTCGCGCGCGCCTTTCGGCTGCGGCTTTGGCGCGGCCAGCCGCAGCAGCAGCCCCAGCGTGAGAGCGAACTGCAGCTCCATCGCATGCACGAAGAGATCGTCGGTCAGATTGTGGATGCAGAGCGCGGCGATGACGGCAGCGCCGCCGATGGCCAGCGCGCGGGCGTCGAGACCAGCCAGCGCCGCGACTCCCGCTGTAGCTCCCGCTCGGCGCCAGTCGGTGGCGCGAGTGGCGCGCCAGGCGAGCCACAGCGCCACCGCGATGACTGCCAGAAAGGCCAGCAGCCCCAGCGCGCCCGTCTCAGCCGCCACGTTGATGTAGTAGTTGTGCGCGTGGGTCAGCGATTCATCCCAGCCGGGAACTTTGTAGTGCTGGTAGGCGGCGTCGTAGTTGCCCGCGCCGACGCCCAGCAGCGGATGCGCGCGGAACATGCGCAGGCCCGCCACCCAGTGCGCCAGCCGCTCGATGGTGGAGTAGTTGGCGTCATTGAGTTGTGCGGTCAGCGAGACATCGTTGACGCGAAACTGCGCCAGCAGCTTGTTCTCCAGGCTGGCGGGGATCAGATGGGTGAACCAGGCGATGGCCAGCAACGGCGCGCCGACCGCGATGGCGACCAGCGCCTGCCGCTCGAAGCGCCAGCCGAGGGCGGCCAGCACAACCAGCGCGGCGACCAGTCCCAGCAGCGCCCCGCGCGAATCGGAGAGGTAGAGCGCGAAGAGCAGCAGCCCGCTCGCGCCCGCCGCCACCCAGCGCATGCGCGGATCGCGCCCGAAGAGCGCCAGCGCCAGCGCGAAGGGCAGCGCGAGATTCAGGTAGCCGCCGAAGGGATTGGGCTGGTCGAATGTGCCGTAGACGCGGATGTTGGCGCCGCCGGGGCCGAGCAGTCCGGTCGCCAGCACATACTGCGCGCAGCCCAGCAGCGCCTCAGCCAGCGCCGCGATGATGACGGCCCACGTCAGCCAGAGCGCCTGCCGCTCCGTGCGGATGAAGAGCCAGGTCGCGGCGGCGACCGCCAGTACCTCGCTCCACTTGAGGGTCTCCTTGATGACGGGAGCGCGCGTGTAGGCGACCGCGATCGAGAGGACAATCACGGCAATGTAGGCGAGCAGCGCCAGCAGCAGCGCCAGCGCCTGCGGCTCTGCTCGCCACAGCTGCCGCGCCCACGCGACAGGATGTTGGCGGTTAGCGCGGGCATCGGGCGCCCGCCAGACCCAGATGGCGCCAAGCGCCACCAGCGCCGCCACGATCAGGTCGGTGACGCCAGCGCGCAGGCTGCCGACGCCGAGCGGGGCCAGCGAGCCAAACGCGACCGCCAGCGGCAGCAGATAGAGCAGCGTGCGCGCCGCGCCACCGAGTGTGACGGCGGGCGCTACGACGGCTACCCGGCGCGCGCTGGCAGACATAGACCCTCACGCTCCATCTCGTCGCGGAACCAGGCGATTGTGCGCGTCAGCCCCTCATCCGGTGTGATACGCGGCTCCCAGCCCAGCCGCGTGCGCGCCTTCGTGATGTCGGGACGGCGGCGCTCGGGATCATCCTCGCGCTTCGGCTCGTAGACCAGCTCTGAGGGCGAGCCACACAGCGCGATGATACGCAGCGCCCACTCCTTGATGCTGTGCTCCTCCGGGTTGCCCAGGTTGAAGACCTCGCCGGTCGTCTCTGGCGTGAAGAGCGCGCGCATCAGCCCGTCCACCAGATCGTCCACGTAGCAGATGCTGCGCGTCTGGTCGCCCGCGCCGTGGATGCTGAGCGGCTGATGCGAGAGCGCCCGCGTGATGAAGTTGGGGATCATGCGGCCATCGTTGAGCTGGCTGTTGGGGCCATACGTGTTGAAGATGCGGACGATGCGCGCGTCCACGCCCTTGCGCCGCACATACTCCATCGTGATCGTCTCACCCAGGCGCTTGCTCTCGTCATAGCAGGCGCGCACGCCGATCGGGTTGACGTTGCCGTAGTAATCCTCGCGCTGGGGATGCACGAGCGGATCGCCGTAGGATTCGGAGGTCGAGGCGGTCAGCAGCCGCGCGCCGCACTGGTTCGCCAGCTCCAGCAGGTTAGTCGTGCCGATCGTGTTGACGCGAATCGTCTCGAACGGGTAGTTCCAGTAGCCAACCGGGCTGGCCGGGCTGGCGAGCTGGAAGATCGCCTCGGGCGCGAAGCCACCCAGGTCGCGCGCCAGCCCATCCGCATCCAGCGGCTCGGTGACATCGCGCCGCACGAAAGTGAAGCGCCTCGCCGAGCTGTTGGTCGGCTCTGTGGCGAGCAGCGGCGCGATATTGCGCTCGGCGCCCGTGAGCAGATTGTCGAGGCAGACGACGGTGTGGCCTTCGCGCACGAGTCGCGCGCACAGATGGGAGCCAATAAAGCCCGCTCCCCCAGCGACGAGAACCTTCAACACGACCTCCCTGGACGAGTATGCGCGCAAGACACCTGTGCCTGGCAGCGGCTGGCCCTGGATGAATGACCTCTGACCGCTGGACAGCCTGCGTTCGGCGTCTGCGCGATCCCGGTTGGATGAATGGTGTGTGAGCCAGGGTCGAGCCAATTCTAGCCGCTCAGGCGCTCAGACGCAACTTGTCGGCCCATTCAGCGGCGCCGCGCGAGGCGTCTCGGCGGGCCAGCCTGCCTGCTATTCCGCGTGCGCTGCCAGCGTCTCGATGGCCTGCTGGATGCGCCGCATCGAAGTCGGGCGGCCCAGCGTCTCCATCGTCTCGAAGAGCGGCGGCGAGACGGTGCGCCCGGTCACGGCCACGCGCAGACTGGTGAAGAGTTGCACAGGCTTCAGCCCCAGTTCGGCCACCAACTCGCGCAGGCGCGCCTCCATCTCCGCCGCCTCCCAGCCAGCCAGCGCGGTCAACGCATCGTGCGAGCGGCGCAGGCCATCCAGCGTGCGGGCGGCGTCCATGTTCTTGGCGATCAGCATTCGCGGCTCATAGCTCAGCTCATCCACGAAGAAGAACGAGGTCATGCCCGGAGCCTCGGCCAGCGTCTTCATGCGCTCCTGCTCCAGATGCAGCACACGCGCGGTGTAGGCGGGATCTAGCGGGCGCGCGACGCTATCGGGCAGGCCGCCCTCGGCCTCGGCGCGCTGCATGAACGGTAGCGCCTGCTCCGTCAGCTCCTCTGGCGAGAGCTGCCGGATGTAGTAGCCGTTGAACCACAGCAGCCGGTCCTCGTCATAACGCGCGGGCGCTACGCCGACGCGCTCCAGATCGAACGCCGCGACGAGCTGCTCGCGCGAGAGCACATTGGACTTGTCGTCGTACGACCAGCCCAGCAGCGCCATGTAGTTGACGATGGCCCACGGCAGATAGCCACGGTCGCGGTACTCCAACAGCGGCAGCGCGCCGAAGCGCTTGCTGAGCTTCTTGCCGCCCTGGCTGGCCAGCACATCGGGCACATGCGCGACGACTGGCGGCTCCCAGCCGAGCGCCTGATAGGTGATGATGTGCAGCGGCGCGCTGGGGATCCACTCCTCGGCGCGCAGCACATGCGTGATGCGCATCAGGTGGTCGTCAATCACGTTGGCCAGATGATAGGTGGGGAAGCCATTGGACTTGAGCAGCACGGCGTCATCGAGGCTGGCGTTCTCGAAGACGATCTGCCCGCGCAACGCATCGTTCACCACCGTCTTGCCAGCCGTGGGCGACGCCAGGCGCACAGTGTAGCCCTGCCCCTCGTTCAAGCGCGCGGCGATATCCTCTGGCGACAGGTAGCGGCAGTGCCGGTCGTAGCGCGGCGGCTCGCCACGGGAGCGCTGCTCCTCGCGCACGCGCTGCAGGCGCTCGGGCGAGCAGAAGCAGCGGTAGGCATGTCCGCCCTCGATCAACTGCTCGGCGTAGGCCAGATAGAGGTCGCGCCGCTGCGTCTGGAAGTAGGGGCCGACGGGGCCCCCGACCTCTGGCCCCTCGTCAATCTCCAGCCCCAGCCACTTGAAGCCCTCGATGACGGCTTCAACGGCCCCTGGCACGGTGCGTGCGGTGTCGGTATCCTCGATTCGCAGCAAGAACTGTCCGCCTGTGTGGCGCGCCAGCAGCCAGCTAAAGAGGGCCGTGCGGTATCCGCCGATATGCTGGAATCCGGTTGGGCTGGGCGCGAAACGGGTGCGGGCGGCTGTCCGCGTGGTAGTATGAGGGTCGCTCGCGCTTAGCGGCGCGTCGGCGCTAGATGACATGGCTGATTTCGCTCCTCGAATGGACGCCCAGGCGTGCGAAGCAGGACAGCAGCGTGTCCCTACGCATGCGGTCGCCTGGTCTGCCAGGGGTGTCTTCCTCAGCGGATTTTCAGCGTCCGATTGGGCGTGCGCTGCGACTTCTTACGCCGCTCAGCCGTTGTACCGGATGAGCGAATACCAGAAGGGGAGAGCGCGTCGAACGCTCAACACTCCTGAAATAGAGCGCATATGTGCGCAGTCTATCCAGTCGAGCGCCAGGCTGTCAAGCGGAGGCCGCGGCTGAGCATCGCGCGTTGAGCGCCTCTCGTCATCATGGAGGATCGTCGTTGGATACGCCAGGAACTACCTCAGGGCCAGAGGATTCGCCGCACGACGAACATGAGGGATCGGAGCGCGAGATGGCGGATAGCGGCGCGCCCACGTCCCCACATCAGGATGACGCGCAGGACGCGGTAAGTGAGGGCGGACAGCCGCCAGCGGGGGACTCAGATGCCCCGCTGCTGCCACCATTTGACGAGACGCTCGGCCCAGAGGCGACCAGCGCCGCCGACATTGTGGGTGATGACACAGCGACGCGGCCCGCTCAACCGCGAGGCGCCATAGACGATGAGCCAATCGAACCGTATCGCCCGCCGTACACTCCGATGCCCTCGGCGCAGGCCGCCGCCACCCAGCGGCGCGCGAATCGCCGTCGCCTGCGCTATACCCTGTATGTGCGCCGCTCGTCGCGCGCCCGCGCGGCGGCGAAATCGGCCACCCTCACGCGCGCCACGTGGGCGACGGTGGTAGCGCTGCTCGTGCTGACGATCGGCACATTGGCGACCTCCGTCAGCGCGGCGGCGGCCTACTACACAACCGAACAGGCGTCCATCGCCGCGCTCAGTCGCACGGTGTCGAGCCGCGACAGCCTGCGCATCTACGATAGCCGGGGCGAGCTGCTCTACCAGCGCGACAACTTTGGCTCGCAGCACAGCATCCTGCTCTCGCAGGTGCCGATTGATGTTGTCAATGCCACGATCGCCATCGAAGACCACACCTTCTGGACCAATCCTGGCATTGATCCGACCTCCATCGTTCGCGCGGCGCAGGCCAACTTTTCCAGCGGCAGCATCTCGCAGGGCGCCAGCACGATCACCCAGCAGTTGCTCAAACTGAACATCCTGGGCGGCAACGAGACCTACACTCGCAAGCTGAAAGAGGCGGTGCTGGCGGTCGGCATGACCGAGACGGGCGAATACTCGAAGCAGCAGATCTTGCAGATGTACCTGAACTCGATTGGCTATGGCCACGAGGCGTATGGCATTGATTCCGCCGCGCAGATCTACTTCGGCTATTCGGATGATCCGCGCACGGGTGTGACCGCCGCGCAGCATCTCGATCTGGCGCAGGCCTCGATGCTGGCTGGCGTGCCGCAGAACCCCAACACCAACGACCCCATCGCGCACTTCGCTACCGCGCACGCGCGCCAGGCTGAGGTGCTGGGTGACATGGTGAAATATGGCTACATCACGCAGGCGCAAGCCAAGGCCGCGCTGGCGGAGTCGGCCCAGCCCAACTTCTTTGCCAACTCCCACTATGGCATGAAGAGTCTGGCGCCCGCGTTCACTGACTTCGTGATCCAGCAGCTCACCAATATGGTCGTGGCAGGCCAGGTCTCGCTCTCACGCAGCGGCCTGAATGTCTACACGACGCTCGACCTCGACCTGCAGAACTATTCGCAGCAGGCGATGGAGAAGCACCTCTACGGCAACGACCACGACGACTTTGGCGGCGGGGGATTGATCCGCAACGACCACGTCACGAACACGGCAGGCATCATGGTGCAGCAGAGCACCGGCGCGATCAAGATCATGCTGGGCAGCGTGAACTACTACAGCACGAAGATCAACGGCCAGTTCAACGTGGTGACGCAGGGCCAGCGCAGCGCAGGTTCATCATTCAAGCCGATCGTCTACACCACCGCGTTCGAAAAGGGCTGGTTCCCGGCGATGACCATCGCGGACACGCCGACGGTCTTCTGGGATGCGGGCACGAACAAGCCCTACAAGCCGCTCGACTTCTTCATCGGCACGCCACACTTCTCCGGGGAGATCACGCTGCGCGACGCCTTGCAGAACTCGCTCAACATCCCGGCGATCAAGGTGATGCAATACGCTGGCATCGCGGATGTCGAGCGCAACGCGACCCGTATGGGGCTGTATCCAGGTGATTACGAGGGCACCTGGGGGCTGTCGTCGGTGCTGGGCACGCTGGATGTGACGCCCTATGACATGGCGCAGATGTACACCGTGCTGGCGAACTATGGCCAGTTCATCCCGCTGCATGCGATAGACCGCATCACCGATAGCCTGGGCAACACGCTCTTCACCTATCAGCAGCCGCGTCCGGTGCAGGTGCTCTCGCCACAGGCGACCTATATGACGACCA
>JAICVT010000409.1 GCA_025935235.1 Ktedonobacterales bacterium
CAGAAGCCGCCGCGCCGCCGATGCACGATCTTGTCATACAGCGCCGCCTCACGCAGGATGATCGGCTGGCCGTAGTGGATGGAGAGGTTCTCGAAGGGAACCGCCAGCAGATGCGCCTGGTGCAGCGCGGCCAGCAACTCCAGTGAGGGCGCTGAGGCGTCGTCGGGCGAGCAGGCGATGCGCTCCAGATAGGCGCGTAGATCGCGAGACGCGGGCTGTGCGGTCATGGCGCGCTGATCCTCCCAACGGCTCTCAACGGCTCCAAATGCTCGTGAGTCGCGCTTCGCAGACTATTCCGCTGGCGACTCAGCGGGCGCTGGCCGCCACGGCGACTCGCGCAGCGCCCGCCGCAGCGCGGTCAGCCCCTCTAGCAGGGCGGCCCGCTCGTGCGCGGAGAGGCGCTGGAATAGCTCAGCGTGGCGCTCGAACATGTGCCGCTGGATCTGCGCATTGATCCGCTCGCCCTGTGCGGTGAGCCGCAGCAGGCGCAGGCGGCTATCGCGGGCGTCACGCTCGCGCGCGACCCAGCCGCGCTGCTCCAACTGCTGCACGAGCCGACTGACGCTGCTCTTCTCCAGCATCAGGACGCCGCCCAGCTCTGCCTGCGAGAGCGGCGCGCGCTCCGCCAGGGCGCCGAGCGCATAGATCTCCGAGAGCGTGAGCGACCACCCCGGCAGAATCTGCTCAGGCCGGTGCGCGCCCAGCTCGCGAAAGACGTCCATCAACAGTTGATCGAACGATGTCTTCTCCATGCCACCATCTTCGCACATCTGGGGTTGCGTTGTACAACCATATAGTTGTATGATCGAACCATGTGGTTGTGCAGTACAACCAGTTGTGCGGGTAACCGGGGCGCGCTGGGCGTCGTCCGGATGGCTGCTCAGATGTCCTGACGAAAGGATGGCCACGCAATGCTCAGCATTGCACAGAGCGCGGCGCGACGGCGCTGGATGGCGCTGGCGCTGCTCGCGGCGGTCGAGTTCGTTCTGCTGCTCGATACCGCCATCGTGAATATCGCCACCCCCGCGATCGAGGCGGGCCTCCACCTCACTGAGGCTGAATTGCCCTGGATCCAGAACGCCTATCTGCTGGTCTTCGGCGGATTCCTGCTGCTCGGCGGGCGCGCGGCGGATCTCTTCGGGCGCAGGCGGTTCTATCTGCTGGGCCTCGGCCTGTTCACGGCCAGCTCGTTGCTGGCCGGGCTGGCCCCCACCGGCGGCGCGCTGCTGGCGGCGCGCGCGCTCCAGGGGGTTGGCGCGGCGGTCGTCCTGCCAGCCGAGCAGTCGCTGCTGGTGACGATCTTCACCGACGCGGAGGAGTTCAACAAGGCGTTTGGCGTCTGGGGCGCCATCGGCGCGGCGGGCGGACTGTTCGGTATTCTGCTGGGCGGGCTGCTCACCCAACTGGTCGGCTGGCCGTGGATCTTCCTGATCAATGTGCCGGTGGGCGTAGCGGCGCTGCTGCTCAGCCCGCGAGTCCTGCCAGAGAGCCGCGCTGATGCCGCCAAGGGCGCGCGGCGGCTGGATCTGGCCGGGGCGCTGGCGGTGACGGTGGCCATCCTGGCGCTGGCCTATGCGCCGGTCGCTGGGCAGCAATCCGGCTGGCTCTCGTGGCAGGCGCCGGGCGCGCTGGGGCTGGCGGTGGCGCTGGCGCTGGCGTTTCTGGTGATTGAGGCGCGCTCGCCATCGCCGCTCGTGCCGCTACGCTTCTTCCGCAACCGCGACGCGAATGGAGCGAACGTCGCCAGCTTCCTGGTGGGGGCGGCCCACGCGCCAATGTTCTTCCTGCTCTCGCTCTATTTCCAGCAGGCGCTGCACTACGACGCGCTCACCGCCGGGCTGGCGATCCTGCCCATCGCGGTGTTGAGCCTGCCCACGGGCGTGCTGCTGGTTCCGCGCGCTCTCGATCACCTCGGCGCGCGGCGCACGCTGGCGGCGGGCATGTTCCTGCTGGCGACTGGCGCGCTGCTCTTCGCACGCGCGCCGATCCCGAACACCTTTGTTTTCGACATCCTGCCGGGGAGCGTGCTGATGGCGCTGGGCCTGCCCGCCACGATGGTCAGCGTCAATGTCGCCGCGCTCACTGCTGTTGCGCAGGCCGATACGGGACTGGCCTCCGGGCTGATGAACACGGCGCAGCGCGTGGGCAGCGGCATCGGCATCTCCGCGCTGATCGCGGTGTTTGTGGCGCGGGCGGGCGCCTCGACCGCCGGAGCCAGCGCCGCGACCCTCTCGGCGGGCTTCGGACTGGCGTTCCTGGGGGCGGCGGCGTTCGCGTTGCTGGGGGCTGCGCTGGCGCTCCTCATCATCCGCCAGCCACGGGCCGCGGCCGATGAAGAGCAGCCGATAGCAGCGAGCGCCCACAAATTCAGCTTCCACCACTAGATGAAAGGAAACCAACCGCATGACCTGGTTCACTGTCGCGCTCTTCGCGCATATCGTGGGCGCGCTGAGTCTCTTCATCTCGTTGGCGCTGCAATGGCTCAGTACGCTGCGCTTGCGGCGCGCCCGCACGCTGACCCAGGCGCGCGAGTGGAGCGGCCTGGCCAGCGGAGTGGCTCGTCTGGCGCCCGCCACCGGCGCGCTGATCGTGGGCGCGGGCGCCTACATGGCCATCGTCGCACAGAGTTGGACGGCGCCCTGGCTCGATGTCTCGCTCGCGGCGATGGCGCTCATGATGCTGCTTGGCATGGGCGTGGCTGGGCGGCGACTGAGCGCCATCCAGCGCGCTTCTGCTCAGGCGACCACCGATGGCGCCACGGACAGCGCCACAGGTAGCATTTCGCCAGCCCTGCGAGCGCGGCTCGCTGACCCCACGCTCTGGGTGGCGACGCAGCTGGCGGCTGCCGTGGCGCTGGGGATCGTCTTCCTGATGACGACCAGGCCTGCCGATCTGGTCCCTTCGATCGCTGTAGTTCTCGTGTCGCTGGCGCTGGGCGCCCTCGTCGGAGCGCTATCGTTGCGCCCACGCCAGGCGGCGGCGCTCGCTGCCGCGCCAGTATCCAAAAGCGTCCAGTAGCGTCCGGGAGCGTCCAGTAGCGTGGCGAGCGCGTATGCGTGAGGGTGGATGACGTTGCTCATCCACCCTCTTGCTTGCGGCGGGAGGGCGCCGTATGATGGCGCCAGGATGCGCGGATGCGCGCGTCTCCTCCTCTTCTGTCTCGATCAGCGCGCATCCGCGCCGCGCTGGCGCACACGCTCAGGGAGCGCGGATCGTCCGCTTGCGTCGGCGCGACGGATACTGGCGGATGGGACGTCGGCGTGGTGTGTGGAAGGGCAATCCGATGAGTTCAGCGGGTGACTCGGCGGACGAGCGCGGTGCGATGGAGATCGTCTTTCTCAGTGGGCCGCTGGCGGGGCGCTCGTTCACCATTGCGCCGCCGCTGGTGACGATTGGGCGCGACGAGGCGAACGACATCGTCGTCCGCGACGACCTGAAGGTCTCGCGCCTGCACGCGCGCCTGCGCTGGAGCGATAGCGGCGGCAATGACGGCGACGGCCACTGGCGCGTCGAGAACATCTCGCGTAGCAGCTTCGTGCTGGTAGATGGCGAGCGCGAGCAGCAGGCCGACCTCGCCGAGGGCGCCGCCGTGCGGCTGGGCGACGACACCTCCTTCACGCTGCGCGCCGCGTCCTCCACTGTTGCCGCCGCGCCGCCCGCGTCGAGCGCATCGAGCGCTGCCACCGATGCCTCGCTCGACGCCGTGGCGCCCGCGCCGCCTTCACCGCCCGCCGCCGCGCCCGCGCCACGGTCGGGC
>JAICVT010000525.1 GCA_025935235.1 Ktedonobacterales bacterium
ACTCCGGTCGCATCGAGCGGCGCCACCGGGTTATCGTTCGGCGCGAGCGGACTGCGCCAGTCTGGCCCGGAGCAGTATCATGTCGGCGGTTGGCAGGACGCCGACCCCAACGACGCCACCGAGATGATGCCGGGCGCGGGTGCGCCTGCCTACAACGGCTTTGGCCGCTCTGGTGTTGGGCCGGGCGCTTCGTATGGCGCGACCCCGTACCATCCCGCGGGCTATGCGCCGGCGCAGTCATCCGCCGCGACATCCTCATCCCGCACCGCGCGGCTGATGTTCGGCGCGCTTTGTCTGCTCGGCAGTATCATTAGCGCCAGCCTGGCGATCATTCTGGCGCTCACAATGCGATAAGATGCGGTGAACAGGGTGTGATACCCCCTGAACGCCAGCACGGCCACCGAATGGAGGGCGCCCATGGGAACCCCAGGCCCACACGCAGCCACTAAACCCCAGTTCAAGCCCCAGCCGATGGCTGGCGACCAGCCGACCCCGGAGGCCGATATCGAAGCCATCGCCGCGTTTCGCTATGCGATCCGGCGCTTTCTGCGCTTCAGCGAACAGGCCGCGCGCCGCGAGCGCATCACCCCGCAGCAGCATCAGTTATTGCTGGCCATCAAGGGGTTTCCCAATCGGGATTACGCCACCGTCTCAGAACTCGCGCACCGGCTACAAATGCGCCAGCATAGCGTGGTGGGGCTGATTGATCGCACCGTGAAAGCCGGTCTGGTGCGGCGAGAACGCGGCACACAGGATCGGCGCGAGGTCTTCATCCATATCACGCCGGATGGCGAGGAACTGCTCGACCGCCTGATAGAACTTCATCGCCAGGAACTGGCGACGATGCGCGAGGCGCTCTCAGGCACTGCGGAGTAGCCTACGGGGTATCGTGACTATTCAGGCAGACTTGCGCAGCAAGTGTAGCATGAAGGCATGACGCCAGCAGAAGAAATCGCCGCCTTGAAAGCCGAGAACACCCAGCAGCGTGAGCAGATCGTCGCGCTGCTGGAACGCGTGCGCGACCTGGAAGCGCGTCTGGCCAAGGACAGCCACAACAGCAGCAAACCGCCCTCCTCGGATGGACTGAAGCGACAACTGCCCCGGACGCGCAGTCTGCGCCGCAAGACCGGCAAGAAGCCGGGCGGGCAATTGGGCCATCCGGGCGAGACGCTGCATCTGGTGGCCGCGCCCGACGTCATTGTCGAACATCGTCCCCCCGTCTGTTCGGCCTGCCAAACACCGTTGGCACATGGCGAGGCGGCGACGGTCGTGGCGCGCGAGCGGCGTCAGGTACAGGATCTGCCGCCCATCCGGCTGCGGATCACCGAACATCAGGCGCTGCACGTGCGCTGTTCGGCCTGTCACCACGTGACGGTCGGCGTATTTCCTGACGCAGCGCCCAGCCGGGCGCAGTACGGACTGCGGTTGCGGGCGCTGGCGGTCTACCTGGTGGCGCAGCAGCTCGTGCCTTTCGCGCGAGCGCGGGACCTGCTGGCCGATCTGACCGGCGCGCGGCTCTCGGGGGGAACGTTGGTGGAGTGGGTGCGACGGAGCGCTGAGGCAGTGCAGCCCGTGGAGGAGGAGCTCAAGCGGGCGTTGCGACGCGCGCCGGTGCTCCACTGTGATGAGACCGGGGTCCGGCGTACGGGGCGGTTGGCCTGGGCGCATGTGGCCAGTACGGCGCGCCTGACCCACTACGCCATCCACGCCAAACGCGGGAGCGAGGCGACCGATGC
This sequence comes from Ktedonobacterales bacterium, assembly GCA_025935235.1. Classification (GTDB taxonomy): domain Bacteria; phylum Chloroflexota; class Ktedonobacteria; order Ktedonobacterales; family JADMIN01; genus JAKAIY01. Next base: position 1,737 of record JAICVT010000525.1, read on the forward strand.
CATTGGCATCCTGCCCGGCTATCGCGGCGTCAGTGTCCATGACGGCTGGAAGCCGTATCAGGCGCAGACGACCTGCCGCCATGCGCTCTGTAACATTCATCACCTGCGCGAACTGACCTTTGTGGAAGAGCAGTACTAGCAGCCGTGGGCGAAGGAACTCAAGGATCTGCTACTGGAGATGCGGACGGCGGCCGACCAGGCCCGGACGCAGGGACTCGCCGATCTTCCCGCCGCACAACGCGCGGACTTCCGCGCCCACTACGAGCGCATCTTGCACGCTGGACATGCCGCCAACCCACCGCCGCCGCGACGCCCCAAACAGCGCGGACGGGTCAAGCAATCTCCCACCCGCAATCTGCTCGAACGCTTATGGCTGGGGCAGCGTCAGGTTCTGGCCTTCCTCGATGACCTGACCATCCCGTTCGACAACAACCAGGCCGAACGCGATCTGCGCATGCTCAAAACCCAGCAGAAGGTGTCGGGCTGTTTCCGTTCAGATGCTGGCGGAGACGCCTTCGCACGCCTGCGCAGCTATCTTTCCACCTTGCGCAAACAGGGGGTGGCGCTCCTCGATGCGCTCCAAACGCTCTTCACCGACACCCCACTCTACCCTGCCTTCGCCTGAATAGTCAC
>JAICVT010000372.1 GCA_025935235.1 Ktedonobacterales bacterium
AGCGGCGCCGCGCCCGCGATGTAGCTCTCGCCCGCCAGGCTGAGCGAGCCAGCGGTGGGGCTGGCCGCGTTGGCGCAGGCGTTGGAAGCCAGCGAGCCACCCAGCCGCGCGCCCAGCGTCGCGCCCGCGCTGGCAGGCGCCAGACTGGAGGCGATTACCACTAAGCCGCTCTGCTCGCGCTGGGCGATCAATGTATCCACGCCCGTCAGCGTGTGAAGCTGCTTTGCCTCGCCGTTGTTGTTGTTCAGCGTGGTCACGTTGGCGGGGAGCACGCTGGCCAGTTGGCCGTTCGTCACCTTCAGATCGCCCATGTTGGCCTGAATCGCACCGCGCGCTGCCAGCGCTGCCACTCCCATGTGCGCCAGCGTATCACGCTGCGCCTGCTGGCTCAACCCCAGATAGGCAAGGCTGGTCAGCGCGATGGCGCAGAGCATCGGGCCGACGATCAGCAGCGTGATCGAGCGCGAACGCGGGCGCGCGCCGCGTGCGGCGCGACCAGTGGCGGCGGGCATGTGCATCCTCCGGAGAGATACGGGGCTGACGGCGCGGACAGCATGTACCCTCATTGTAGTTGAGTCAGCGCTTGTGTACACAGGACGTTGGACTATTGGGGCGCCGCTGCCTTCGGGGGACTATGAGGCGCGGCGGGCGAGGAGTATAATCGGAGATGGCGCCTGCTCGATGACGAGCAACGCTCCGCCCACGCCAACTGGCGCGGCGGCTCGATGCCGAGGCGCATGAGGAGATTCCGACCGCCATGCTAAAAGAGAGCATGCTCTATCTGGCGCGGCAAGACGCCATCCGCCAACTCGCCCAGAACAATCCGATCGGCCAGCGCGTGGCCCGCCGCTTCGTCGCGGGCGAATCGCTCGATCTGGCGATCCAGGTGGCGCACACGCTCAACCGCCAGCGCATCAGTGTCTCGCTCGATCACCTCGGCGAGAACACATCAGACGAGCGCGAGGCGCGCGCCGCCGCCGATGACTACGTGGCGATTGTCGAGCGCATTCACGCCGAGGGGGTCGAGGGCAACATCTCCGTCAAGCTGACCGCCCTGGGGCTGGACATCTCCGAGCAGCTCTGCCGCGACAACCTCGCCCGCGTCTTGCGCTGCGCCCAGCAATACGGCATGTTCGTGCGGGTGGATATGGAGGCCGCCGACTACACGCAGCGCACCGTGGACATGGTCGTCGAGCTGCATCACACCTTCGAGAACGTGGGAACCGTGATCCAGACCGCGCTCTTTCGCACGCCCGAGGATGTGGAGCGGCTGCTGAGCGAGCGCGTGCGCATGCGCCTGGTTAAGGGCGCCTATCTGGAGCCGCCCACCATCGCCTACGCTCACAAGGCGGATGTGGACAACGCCTATCTGCGACTGCTGCCGTCGCTGCTGGAGCGCGGGGTGTATCCCGCCATCGCTACCCATGACGAGCGGATGATCAATGCCGCCATCGGCGTCGCCCACGAGCGCGACATCCCGCGCGCGCGCTTCGAGTTCCAGATGCTCTACGGCATCCGGCGCGACCTACAAGAGCGGCTGGCGACGGCTGGCTACAATGTACGCGTCTACGTGCCATACGGCTCGCAGTGGTACCCCTATCTGACACGCCGCATGGCGGAGCGGCCAGCCAATCTGATGTTCGTGCTGAGCAACGCGCTGCGCGGTTGACCTCACCCCTCAGCTCCCCTCTCTCATAGAAAGAGGGGGGGATGGAACTGGCTCGGCGGTTGAAACCGCGTCTGAAGGCAGCGTGCGCGCCGCCACAAGACCCGCCTGCGCGGGTCCACGATCGGCATCCTCGCGTCCGCGCAGGCGGACGTGGTGGGCGCAGCCCTTCAGGCGCGGTTTCAACCGCTGGCCGGACTAGCCGCGACTGGTCCTGGGTTCTTGTCGCAGTCGCGCCGCGTATCATACCCTGAGCAGAGGATTTGCGGCAGCGAGTGGCGGTGATAGAACCGCGCCGCGGCCAGGGATGAGGTGAGCGCGCATGACATCGGCCCCTCAATGGCCACCGCGCCCGGCAGGATCGAGTGTGAGTGGATCGCTACGCGCGGACGAGAGTGTTCCAGCCACCCAGCAGGGGAAGGCAATCGGGCAGGCCGCGCCTCCTTCGACGCCACAGCCCGCCGTCAAAGGCTATCCTGATCTGCCCGGCATTACGGCGTTTTGCCTGGAGGCGCTCGACGGCGCGATCGAACTGGTGCGCGCGGATGGCGGCGAGGTGGCGGCGCTGAACTCCGCTGGGACCGCGATGGTCACACGTGCACGCCGCAAGCGGCCCCCGCGACTGGCCGGCTTTGGCGCACCAGCGCGCAACTCGCAGCCGTTCCCGCCGCTCGCGCATTTCGACGCCGCTGATCCAATTGATAGCCAGGTGACGCAGTTGCTCCCCTCAGCGCAACTTGCCCGCGCCTACGCGCCCAACCAGGGGATGATCGGCAAGGTCTGGAAGCGGCGCGAGCCGATGCAGGTCAGCCTGGATGCCAGTAACGCAAGCGACGCCAGCGCGCTGTTGGTCGAATCCGAAGCGCATCAGCATCTGGCCATCCCCATCTTTCGGCCCGACACGCTCAACCATCTCTCCGGGCGCGGGCCAGTCATCGGGGTGCTGCGGGTCTTCAACCGCGATGAACTCTGGTCTTATACCAACAACGACCGCATCATGCTGGAGCTGCACGCCGACCGGCTGGGCCGCGCGCTGGCGCTGCTCGATACGTCGAGCGATTCGGTGCGGCGCGACGACCTGATCGCCGCGCTGCGCGACCTGAGCGGGGTGGGGCCGACCAGCGGTGACCTCTTCATGCGCGTCTCTGAGATCGCCATGCGCCGGATGAACGCGCTGACCTTCGCGGCATTGCTGACGTTGCCCGATCACGATGGCGACGCGCCACAGGTCAACATCGAACTGGCGCTGCGAGCGGGCGCGCCCCAGACTGGCGGGCACGTGGCGCTGGGCGACCTGCCGTCGTGGTTGCAGCGCGCGTTTCTGGCTGAGTTGGTGAACGAGCAGGCGCCTCAGGGCGGCGCGTCCGCCGCGCTGGCGGCGCTCGGCTGGACGCATGAGGCCGCCCCGCGCTCGGCGCTGGCCGCGCCACTGGTGACGGGCGGCCGCGTGACCGGCGTGTTCGTCATCACCTCGCCTCAGCCCGACGCCTTCAACGCCGACGCGGCGGCGCTCTTCGAGGCGATCACCTTGGCCGCGACCACCTTCGTTGAGAATGCCCGGCTGGTGGAGAACGCGCAGCGCTCGGTCGAGCTGCTGCATGCGCAGCGACTGCAGCTCGCGGCCCTCAACAATGCCGTGCAGACGCTCAACACCTCGCTCGACGTGCGCGAGACGCTGATGGCGCTTGCCGAGCAGGCCTCGCTGCTGACCAGCGCCGAAATATGCGCGGTCCTGTTGCGCGAGAAGGACGCTGATGAGCTGGTCTGCCGCGCGGTCTATCCCAACGACCCGGAGCGCCAGGCGGGGCTGCTCGATGCGCGCGTGCCGCTGGCGTGGCGCAACCTCGGCGCCACGCTGGACAATCAGGCGTTCATCATCCTCGATGGGCTGGCGCAGGACGCTGGCGAGCCAGAGTCGGCCACCGCGCGACTGGCGCGACTGGGCGTGGGATCACTGGTGGCGGCGTCCATCACCCACCAGCAGAGCCATCTCGGCGCGCTCGTCATCTGCACACCCAACCAATCGCGCCCCTACAGCCCCGACCAGATCGGGCCGCTGCAAGGGCTGGCGAGCCAGGCCGCTATCGCCATCAGCAATGCGCGCGTGCATGCCGAGTTAGGCGACGCCTACGAGCAGCTTCAGGAGCTTGACCGCCTGAAGGATGATTTCATTCTGACGGTGTCGCATGAGTTCCGCACCCCGCTGACCGCCATCGAGGGCTATGTGACGCTGATCAACAAGCACGGCCACAAGCTCGATCAGGAGAAGTTGCAGCAGTTTGCCAGCGAGATCCATCAGGCGACGATGCAGCTAGCGGGGATGATCAGCATGCTGGCCGACGCCAACCGCCTGAGCACGCAGCCACTGCGCATC
>JAICVT010000253.1 GCA_025935235.1 Ktedonobacterales bacterium
CGGGAACCCTGAGTTTCTGGTACAAAGTGGTCTGCCCGGATACCGTCACCTATGACTGGGCGACGGCGACGCTGAAGGACAACACCACCACTACGACCTCAACCATGCTTGCCAAGACCTGCACGAATACGGGCGCGTGGGCCAAGTCGTCTGCGTCGGTCACAGCAGGGCATTCGGTGACGTTGACCCTGACCAGCCACGACGACAACTACGCGGGCGACGCTACCTACACGCTCTTCGACGATGTGGCCACCTCGGCGCCAGTGACGAACCCGGTCGTCAACCCGGGCTTCGAGACGGGCAGCTTCAGCGGCTGGACGACCTCCGGCCAGGCGACTTCGATCAGCGCGACCGCGCATACGGGATCGCACTCTGGCCAGGCTGGCTCGACCTCGCCCACTAACGGCGACAGCTCGATCAGCCAGACCTTCACGATGCCGAGTGGGTCGAGCAGTGTCGGCTTCTGGTATCGGGTGGTCTGCCCGGATACCGTCACCTATGACTGGGCGACGGCGACGCTGAAGGACAACACCACCAACACCACGACGACGATCCTGGCGAAGACCTGCACCAACAATGGAACGTGGGTGCATGTCACGCACGCGGCGACGGCAGGGCATTCGGTGACGTTGACCCTGACCAGCCACGACGATAACTACGCGGGCGACGCAACCTACACGCTCTTCGACGACATCTCGGCCAGCTAACGCTCGCCGACTAGCGCCGAGGGGGATGACCTTCGCCGGTCATCCCCCTCGGTCTGCATGCAAGCCCATGAAGCCCATGCGAACCTTTTGGACTCCTGGCGAGTCCTATGTGCAGTGGTGGTCTGATGAGTGTGACGCGACGAGTGTGACGCGACAAGGGAGGTGATGCCTCGTGAGTGGGTGGATCAGGAGAGGCGCACTGTGCGCGCTGGTGATCGCGTCGTCCCTCCTGTCGCTGGCTGCGTGCGGACAACAGGCAGGGAAGGATCATGGCGTGGGTTCGACAGGCCCGACACAGGGCGTGGTGGTCGAGGTGGGCGCGCCCAGCTACGCTCCCACCGACACGATCAAAGTGACGGTGCGCAACCAGCTGGGCGCCAGCATCATCGCGACCGATCACCAGACGTCATGTACGATTGTGCAGCTCCAGATGCAGGTCAACGGCGCATGGCAGAACGAAGGTGGTTGCGCGCTTGGCATCGCCACACGCCAGGTCACGCTGGCGGCGGGGAGCAACACGCCGGTCAGCCTGTCGCCGGGCGCCGGCCAGATGAAGGCGAATCCCTGGCCGGCAGGTTCGTACCGCGTCGTGTTCACCTATCGGGCGAGCGCTGCGGCGACGGCCAGCGACACGACCATGTCGGCCCCGTTTACCATCGGCTAGCAGCCACGCGCCAAGCGCCACTGGAGGCGGTGGTCCCACCGTGGCGCCGGATGCGCCGCGCCGCTCGTCTGGAGTAGCGCGAAGTCTGCCGCGGCGCGAGATGACGCCGCACATGGCTGCGTATAGCTGAGAAGAGGCTGAGCGAGAAGGCTGAACGCTGGCTGATGGCGAGCGGCGAGCGCGCCCGCGCAACGGCAGGCGCAACGGCAGTCGCCACGCGGGTGAAGGAAGCCGCCAGCCCAGGCTGGAACAGGCTCGATGGGGTCACGGCGCATTTGACAGGCCCCCTGCGCTCAGATATACTGCGCCAGAATAGGCTCGTACTGAGAGCGACGATACTGAGAGCGATGATACCGACACGCCATGGCTGGCGCGTGACACGCAGGGCGAGACTCCGGCGAGACTCCCTGCGACCGCAAGGCCTCGTCGGCGCTGCGGTCAGCCTGGGCCACTCTCCATCTGACCGGCGCGGCGCGGATCGCATGCGGCGGCGATGTGAGGCCTGGGACTTTTAGCGAGGGGGCTTGTCTCCATGCGCGGCAATACTGTCCGCTCCATCCTCTTTCTGGTCTTCATTCTCCTCCTGGGGGCGGGCGCGGTCTATGTAGACTTACCCAATACGCCGGGCATCCACATCGGGAGCTACAACAACAACCTCGAAGTCAAGCAGGGGCTGGACCTCAAGGGCGGCATTCAGATCGTGCTGGAGGCGAACTGCCCCAGTGATCAGCCGAAGTGCAATATTCCCAGCCTGCTCCCCGACGCGCTGAATGCCGTGCAGAAGCGCGTCTCTGGCGGCCTGGGCGTCAACGACGCCGTCGTGCGCCAGCAAGGCTCGAATCGCATCCTCGTCGAGCTTCCGGGCCTGCAGGATACCCAACAGGCCAACGCGCTGCTGGGTAAGACCGGCAAGATGGAGATCATCGATACCAAGGGAACGCCGCTCCAGGTCGGAACTATGGTGACGGAAGGCCAATATCCGGTCGCCTTCACCGGGGCACAACTCAACCCGAACTCGATCAACGCGACACTCGACCAGAACAACAACCCCATCGTGACCTTCGAGTTCCAGGGCAATGCGCGCTCGAAATTCGCCACCTACACCCGCGATAACCAGGGCGGCTACCTGACCGTCACGATTGACAACCAGGTAATCGAATCGGCGCAGATCCAGAGCGAGATTGACGGCCAGGGCGAGATCACCGGCATCGGCAGCATCACCAACGCCCAGGACCTCGCCACGCAGCTCAAGTATGGCGCGCTGCCGCTGCCGCTGGCGGTGGTCAGCGAGAAGCAGTTGGCCGCGACACTGGGCCAGCAGGCGATTGAGTTCAGCGTGCGCGCCGCGCTGATTGGCCTCGGGCTGGTCGTGCTCTTCATGCTGATCTACTACCGGCTTCCGGGGCTGCTGGCCGACATCGCGCTGCTGCTCTACGCGCTCTTCATCTTCGCCGTCATCAAGCTGCTCGGCGTCACCCTCTCGCTCGAAGGCATCGCCGCGATGGTGCTGACTATCGGCATGGCGGTGGACGCCAACATCCTGATATTCGAGCGTATGAAAGAGGAGTTACGCGCCGGGCGCACGATGGCCTCGGCGATTGATCTCGGCTTCAAGCGCGCCTGGCCCTCCATCCGCGACTCGAACGCCTCGACGATCATCACCGGCGCCATCCTCTACTGGTTCGGTAACAACTTCGGCGCGACGGTCATCGTCGGCTTCGCGACCAACCTGATCATCGGCGTCCTCCTCAGCCTCTTCACCGCTGTGGTGGTCACGCGCAACTTCCTGAATCTGCTCCTGTTCTCTGGCATCGCCACGCATCCGGCGCTCTACTCGCTTCCCGCCGATGCGCTCAAGGTCGCGCGCTACAATCCGCAGTTGCGCACTGCGTCGAAGCGCTCGGCGATTGTCGCGCCCAAGGCGCCCAGCGCGGTCGCCGAGCCTGAGGCGGAAGGCGATGAGGAGCTGGCGAGCGTCGGCGCGGGCGCGAATGGCGCCAGACCTGAGACAGCGCGCATGGCCGAAGAGCAGACCGGGGCGGAGGAGTAGACCGTGTATCATCTGACACGCCACAAATACTGGTTCTTCCTGGTCTCCGGGATCATCATCGTGCCAGGGCTGCTCGCGCTGATCTTCTGGCACCTGAACCTGGGCATTGATTTTACCAAGGGTGACTCGATCAGCCTGCGGTTCGCGCAGCGCGGCGTGACAACCTCGGAGATCGCGTCGGCCTTCGCTGACTCCAAGCAGCGGGCGCAAGACGTGCAAGTCTATGCCGCCACCGACAGCAAAGGCTCGATCCCCGCCGCCAACTACGCCTTCATCCAGTTTGACCGCCCCATCGGCAAGCAGGAAGAGGCGACGGTGCTGGCGCGGCTGGCCGACGCCAAGTATAAGCTGCCGCCCGTCCACAAAGACCACACGATGTACACCATCCCCAGCGTCAACGGCTCCTCGGAGACGGCGCTGATGGTGGTCTACTTCGACGATAAGGTCACGGCGGCGGGCATCACGGCGGCGCTGCAGAACCTGCCGAATACCGATGCGGCGCCCGTGACCACCACCAACCCCGAGGCGACCACCCCTCCCAGCGCCGCGGCTTCGGCCACGACAGCGGCCACCGCTTCGGCGACGGCAGGCGCGACGCCTGGGGCCACCGCAACCGCTACGGCCACGCCGACGCCAGCGCCATCTGGGCAGACGTTCCCCGTGAAGGTCTCGAAAGTGGATCTGGGCGCCAACCCGCAGACCTTCCAGGTCAACACGCAGACCTTCCTGAACGGCGCGCCGCTCGATAACATCGTGGCGGGCCTGGGCGCGAAGTACGGCCCAGTCTATGTGCAGAGCGTGGACGAAGTCGGTCCTTCTGTCGCGACCGAGACGGCGTACAACGCCTTCTTCGCCGTGCTGGCCGCCTCGCTCTTCATTCTGCTCTACATCGGCTATGCCTTCCGCAAGGTGGGCAGCATCCGGCGCTCGCTGCGCTTCGGCGCCAGCGCGATCATCGCGCTGCTGCATGACGTGCTGGTGGTGCTGGGCCTCTGGGCGATCTTCGGTGAGCTGTTCAACTTCAAGGTGGACACGATCTTCCTGACCGCTGTGCTGACAGTCATCGGCTTCTCGGTCCACGACACCATTGTGGTCTTCGACCGCATCCGCGAGAACTTGTCGCGCCGCACGTCGGAGACGTTCGAGACGATCGTAGACGCCAGCCTGATCCAGACGATGTCGCGCTCGCTGAACACCTCGCTGACCGTCATCCTGACACTGGCGGCGTTGACGCTCTTCGGCGGCGACAGCATCCGCGAGTTCACACTGGCTCTGCTGATCGGCATCGCCTCCGGCACCTACTCCTCGATCTTCAACGCCAGCATGATTCTGGTGGTGTGGGAGAAGAAGGAATATCGCCACTGGTTCGGCAACTGGTTTGGCATGGTCAAGGACCCGGTGAAGCCTGGCGCGCAGGCGCAGCGCCGTCAACTGGCCGGCACACGCGCCTAGTCGCCTGAAGTCCATCAGATCAGTTGATTCGCCCTCTCGCTCCATCGGTGAGAGGGCGAATTGTTTGCGCTTTGCGGCGGTCATGTCGGCATACTGTAGACGTGGGGCGACCTCACCCCCAGCCCCCTCTCCCACAGGGCGAGGGTAGGGCCGGAGCGAGCGTGTGGTAAGCATCCGCACGCTCAGCACTAGAATCTCTGGCCTGGGTTCCCCCTCCCCTCGCAGGGGAGGGGGTTAGGGGGAGAGGTCCTCGCCAGTTCGCCAACGGTTTTCATCTGGATGTGTCAGCAGGAGTGGGGAATGCCGTCGAGCAGCCAGCCAGCCGCGCCACGCGACCCAAAGAGCGACCGGTATGATGTGATTGTGGTAGGGGCGAGCTTCGCTGGGCTGAGCTTCGCGAGTGTCGCCGCCGCGCGCGGTCTGCGCACGCTCGTGCTGGAGCGCGATCCGGTGGTGGGCGGCGTCGTGCGGACGACCGGCATCCTCTTCAGCGATGTCCTCGACATCCAGGAGGTTCCCCAGCGCTACCTGATGAACGCCGTGCGGCGGCTGCGCATCCGCGCCTCTGGCTCGGACGCGGTGGCGGAGATGAGCAGCGAAGCCTATCGTTTCTATATGGCCGACGTGACGGGGCTGCTCCAGTGGATGGCCGAGCAGGCGGAGGGGCATGGCGCGGAGGTCATCTGCGGGGCGATGTTCCAGTCCGCCGAGCGCGACGGGTCGAGCGGCCCCAATGGCCCCAATGGTCCCAATGGCTCGAACGGCGAGATGCGCGTGCGCTATCTGGCCGCATCGGCGGAGACTCAGGAAGCGCGCACAGTGGAACTGCGCGCACGCATGCTGATCGGCGCGGACGGCGCGCGCTCGCGTGTGGCGCAGGCGCTGGACCTCGACCGCAACGAGCGCCTGCTGGCGGGCGCGGAGTGGCTGGTGGAAGGGGCCGAGATCGAGCGCGACACCTTCTATCTGGTAATGGACGCGCAACTCGCGCCGGGCTATTGCGTCTGGCTGGCGCCACATGCCGAGATCGCGGCATTTGGCGTGGCGGGCCGCCAGCGCGAATTCAAGCCCAATGAGTCGCTGCGGCTGGCGCAAACCATGTTCGACGACGTGACTGATCTCAGCCAGATGCGCGTGGTGGAGCGCAAGGGCGGCAACATCCCCACTGGCGGGCGGCTGAAGCGCGTCTACCGCGACGACGAGCGCGGGCGGGCGCTGCTGCTGGGCGACGCGGCGGGGCTCTGCGGCGCGGCGACCGGCGGCGGCATCTATCCCGCGCTCATCAGCGGGCGGCTGGCGGCGCAGGCGGTGGCGCAAGAGCTGCTGAACGGCTCGCCAGCGGGCATCAAGACCTACCTGCGCACGCTGCCCCAGGCCGGGCGGCTCGGCCCGTACCTCCAGATCGAGGACTGGATTCGCTTCGCTCTCGACCACATGACCTCGAACGCCGACCTGCAAACGCTGGTGCGCATCATGGCCTCGCCAGAGGGCAATCGCGTCGTGCGCGCGGCGCTGCTGGAGACGCCGATCATCGGCATGGACAAAGCCTTCTTCGCGATGGCGCGCGGCATGTTCATGCAGCATCCACGGCTCTACGGCACGGCCTTCCGCGCCGCGTGGCAGCGGCTGGCCCTGCGCGCATAGCCGACGCGACGCCCCGCGCTGGCGACCTCACAGGTGCGGTGTGATGGTCGTC
>JAICVT010000116.1 GCA_025935235.1 Ktedonobacterales bacterium
GATGCCGAGCGGACGCGTGAGCTCGGCCAGCGCGGCGCACACCCCAGCCAGCAGCCAACGCTCCCGGCGCAGCGCGAGGAAGCTGGCGACGCTGAAGAGCAGGAACAGCGATTCAGTGTAGGGGACGATCAGGAAGAATGCGGTGGGAAAGCACGCCAGATACAGCAATGCCCGCTGCGCAGGGCGACGCCCCACCTCGCGCTCGACCAGCACCCGCAGCAGTCCGAACGCCAGCAGTGTCGCCAGATTGGCGACCACCAGGCCCGCAAGCCCCGGACTCCCGCCGAACACGCCCATCAGCAGATGTTCGAGGCCAGGCAGGACAGGATAGAAGGCGGTCTCCCATCCATGCGCGTAGCCCTCGCGCGCGATTCTCACGTATTGGTTGGCGTCCCAGCCAAACAGGCCGGCGATGAGTTGCTTCCACGAGTAGGCTTGCTGCGAGAATCCGCGCGCGGTGATCAGCAGGCGCCCAACATACACCGCCAGGACGAACAGGATGCGTTGCGCCAGCCAGGCGAGCGCCGCATCGCGCCACGCCGTGCGGTCGCGGAGCCGCGTGGGGGAGCCGGCCACACGCCTGACTGGCAGCGTAGCGGCCATCTCGGCTGCCTCATCTAGAGCGATATGGTCTTGCATGGTGGAGTGTCTCGTTCGGTTCGTGGACGCCGGCCAGACTACCACTTCGGACGAGACGACGGCGCGGAAGTAACTCGTCTGTGCGCCAGGGTCTCATCGAGCACGGGCAGGCGGTTGCTGAGGCGTTGGGCGCCCTCCAGCTTATTCCTGGTCCAAATGCCTTCTCGCGCGAGGCGCAAGAGCGGGGCCAGACGGCTGCCAGCGGATTGAGGCCTAGCTACTTCCTCACGCGAGAACGCGTGAAAGGCGCAGTCGCAGGCGGCTGCCGGGGGTCTTGGGTGTCTCCCGCTCTTTTTCCTCACGCTTTCTCGCGTGAGAGGCGCAAGAGCAGCCCGATGATGATGAAATTCGCCAGCAGCGACGAGCCGCCGTAGGCCACGAAAGGCAGCGGCACGCCGGTCAGCGGCATCAGCTTCAGGTTGCCCGCCAGGATGACCACCGTTTGCAGGCCAAAGACTGATGTCAGCCCCAGCGCCAGCAACTGGTTGAAGGGATTGAGCGAGCGCGTGGCGATGCGCATGCCGCGATAGAGCAGCAGCATGAAGATGGCGATCAGCGCCAGCAGCCCCGCGAAGCCGAACTCCTCGGCGAAGGCGGCCGCCACGTAGTCGGTGGTGGCGGCGGGCACGAAGGTCGGGTGACCCAGCCCCAGCCCCTGGCCAAAGACGCCGCCAGAGCCAAACGCCACCAGCCCCTGCACGATCTGATAGCTGCTCAGCGGCGGCGCGCCAGTGTAGACCTTCGGGTCGAACGCCTGCGTGATGAGCGAGACGCGGTCGCGGGCATAGCTGAAGATGCGGAAGATGGCGATCGCGCCGACGGCGAAGATGCCACCCAGCATGACGATGTAGCTGAGGCGTGCGCTGGCGGCGTAGAGCATCGCCAGGAAGATGCCCAGGATCAGCACCGCCAGCCCCAACTCGCGCGCGAAGAGGACGATCAGCAGCGCTAGCCCCAGCACCACCAGCAGCGGGGCCAGATTCTTCACTGGCGGCAGCGTGAAGGGACCGAGGCGATACCCGCCATCCGAGAGCACCTTTAGATTCTCGCTCAGATAGCCCGCGAAGAAGACCACCAGACAGATCTTGAAGATCTCGGACGGCTGGAACGAGAGCGCGCCATTACCGACACTCAGCACGTCGCGGCTGGGCGCGGTGGGATCGAAACCGCCCGCGTGCACGAGCGTCACGCCGACCAGCAGCGCGCCAATGATGGCCCAGGTGTAGGGATAGTCGCGGATCCACTGCAGATCGCGTGTGGCCCAGACGGTGAGGACGCTCAGCCCCAGACCGGCGATGACGAAGACCAGCTGCTTCGAGCCGAGCGTCGGCTGGTTGAGGTCTCGACCCAGCCGCAGCGCCATCAGCACGCCAATGCTGGAGAGCATCCCAGCGATGGGCAGCAGCGTCTGATCGGCATCGGGCGCCACGAAGATCAGCGCGAAGTGCGCGCCTAGCAGCGCGAGCAGCAGACCGATGACGGGCGTGAAGGCGTCGAGCGGCGGTAGCTGTTTGGCGGTCAAATCAATGTGCTGGCCAGCCTCGATCAGCAGGATTACCAGCCCCAGCAGCATGAAGAGCGACGGGAAGAGCAGCAGCCACAGCTCCGTCCAGCGATAGTTGCGCGGGGCGGCCCACCGATTCTGTGCTGTCGGAGCGGGCGCCGAGCCCACCTTCCCCGTATTCCCCTGATGTGGGGCTGCGTTCGTCATCGTCTATCCTCGCGTCTCATGCCGCATGATCGTTGCCCCTCAGAGCCTGGCCTCTGCTCACCATCGCCACAACCCCTCGCCTGCGTTCCCTTCCCTGAAGGGGAGGGGGCAGGGGGAGAGGTCAGCCGCGTCTCAGGTGGTGAACTTGAAGCGGGTGTCGCCGATCTGCAGGATGGAGCCAGGGCTGACAGCCACTGGCGCGCCGACTTTATGACCATCCACAAAGATGCCATTGCGGCTCTGCAAGTCCTCGACCCACAGCGAGCCATCGCGGTAGATGATGCGCGCGTGGTCGGCGGAGACGAAGCCGCTATCTATCGGGACGCTGTTGGTCGGTGAGCGCCCCAGCGTGGTGATCGGCTCGATGTCATACTCCGCGCCGTTTCGCATCGGATCGCCGCTCGGCAGCTTCGCCGAGCCAGGATCAATCACGATCAGATGGCCAACGACCTCGCGCGTGCGTGTCTGCCCCTGGGCCACTGCCCGCACCTCGTGGCGCAACTCGCGCCGCGCCACAAAAACCACTTGCAGCACGGCGAAGTAGAGCACCACGACCAGCCCGATGCGCAAGGCAAGCAGCGCTTGATAATCCATCCGCTCCACTACCTCCGCTGAAAGATGAATTCATAGCCGCAGACCGAGATGATGTCGCGGTCTTGCAGCGGCACCGGGCGCGTGGCCTTCGCGCCGTTGACCAGCACCCCGTTGACACTCTTCAGATCATACAGGATGAACTGGCCATGCTCATATTTGATTTCCGCATGGAAGCGCGAGACGCGCCGCTCGTTGACGATGATGTCGTTGGTGTTGTGCCGCCCAATGCGGATGGTCTGCCGATCGAGCCGCATTGGCTCGCCGCGCGATGGGCGGATCAGCGTCAGCCAGGCGGCCGGAATCTGCACGTTGGGGTCGGCCATTGGGGGCAGCGGCGCGGCGATCGCCCCGGCGTCCATCGTCTGGGTCGCGTCGGGGCCAGCCGGGGCGCCGATGGGCTGAGCGACCCGCGCGCCATCTGTGACCACATCGCACACCACGCGCCCAGAGCCAATCTTGGGGTTGCGGTCAAAAATCACACGCAGGGCGCCCTTGAGCAGATAGCCCTGGTCATTCGCGATGCGCTTCAGGTCGAGCGCCAGCCGCTCATCCAGCGCGGGCGATTTGGCGCGCAGGCTATCCAGGTCACGTGGGTTGAGGCGCGCGATCAGCACATGCGGAACGATCTGGCGGCCATTCTCGGTTTCGACGTGGTCAGTCATCACCTGACGCAGGGCGTCGAGCACTTCCTGCTCCTGCACGCTGCCCTGGAAGACCGTCTGCACGACGCCGCCCATCACACGGCGCGCCGCCGACTCGACGAAACCGAAGATGCCCATCTCGATCCTCACTCTTCACGGGCCATGCCGCGCGCGTTCGCCCCTAGCGTCCGTCCACCTCGGCACGCAAGATTGACCGTGACTGCTCACGATCATATCCCATCTGCTGGATCAATGCCTCGAAGCTCTCGAAACGTAGCTCATCGCGCAGGTACTCGACGAACTCGAGCTGAAGCCGCAACCCGTATAAATCTATCGTCGCGTCCAACAGATGCGCCTCGATCTGCTGATGCAGCCCCTCGCCAACGGTGGGGCGCACGCCGATGCTGACCGCGGCGGGCCAGCGGGCGCTCGATCCCGGCAGCCGCACCCATCCAGCGTAGATGCCATTCTTCGGCGTCAGCTTGGATGGCTCCAGCCGCAGGTTGGCCGTCGGGAAGCCGAGCAGCCGCCCACGCCGGTCGCCGCCAACCACATCGCCTGTTACGGTATACGCATAGCCCAGCGCCGCTGTTGCCTCGCGCACGCGCCCCGCCGCGACCAGCTCACGAATCCGCGCGCCCAGGTCGGCGGGCTGCTTGCCCCACGGCCCTTGCTCCACCAGCAGACCGGCGTCGCGGGCGCGGTCGGCCAGGTCAGTGGGCCAGAGTCGCGCCACCGCGCCGGTTGGCGCTGGCTCACCCAGCAGCGCGCTCAGCGCGCCCAACTCGCGCCACTCGCGCAGCCAGGCCAGCGCGACGTCCGCGGCGTGCGGCTGCTCAGGGGACGGCGTGATGTAGAGCGTCTCGAAGCAGTCGAGCTGATCGAGCAGCGTGATGCGCTCTTCGAAAGTGGTCAGCCGCGTACTGGGTGTGTTGTCGCCGCCCTCGGGCGAGGGCCACGGCAGCAGCGCCGCCGCGCGCCACTCGCGCTCCCGTGCGACCTGCTGGCAGCGCCTGGCCAGCGCGGCATGCCCGCGATGCACGCCGTCCCAGTCGCTCAGCGCTAGCGCCAGCGGCGCCTCGGCCCCGGAGAGCGGCTGTGGCTGGGCGTGGTGGCCGCGGTGTTCGCGCTGGCGCTCGATCAGATAGATGACACGCATGGTTTCCATTCTTCCGCATGGCCTGCGATCAGTCGCCAGTCTATCACACTGGGGCGGGCAGGCGGCCCTTCCAGCGGGACTTTCTGCTCGCGCGGCGACCTCTCACCGTGTCCCCTCCCCTCGCAGGTGAGGGGAAGTCAGCCCAGGGTTGGAGACTGGTATCGTACGTAGATCTCGCCAATGCTCCAGCCAGATGCGTGTAGCCTCGCGTGATATGCTGGGCTGCGAGAACGCCGCATCATGCGCGTCGGCTCCGCAACCGCCCCTACTCTGCGCCAGCGAGGGAACCCACATGCCAACCGATCCGCCAGATCCCCCAGATGAGCCACAGCGCGTCGCCCACCAGGTTCATCAGGACGACACCGAGCGCCTGCGCCAGTTGGGCGTGCGCGTCACCCCGCAGCGGCTCTTCGTGCTGGAGGCGCTGGAGCAAGCGAGCGGCCACATGACCGCCGAAGCGATCATGCAGCGGGCGTCGCGGCGCTATCCAGCCCTCAATCTGGCGACGGTCTACCGCGCGCTCGATCTGCTCGTCTCGATCGGGCTGGTGGCGCAGACCGATCTGGGCGGCGGCGCGGCGCACTACGAGCTAGTCGGCGACTCACCGCATCATCACCTGGCCTGCGAGCGCTGCGGCCTGGTGATCGAGATGGATGAGGCGCTGCTGGCGGGCCTACGCGCCGAGGCGCTGGCCACCTATGGCTTCCATGCGCGGCCCCGCCATCTGGCGGTCTTCGGCCTGTGCGCGCGCTGCTACGCGGCGGAGCAGGGCAAGTAGTCGCGGCCAATCATGGCCGAGAGCATCCGCTCCGTGTCCTTACACCGCCAGATTATCGCGGCGCATGCGCAGCAGCAGCAGCGCGAATTGATACATCACGAAGAGCTCGATGCCGAAGGGCAGGTAGCCCGTGTACCCGATCAGCGGCATCTCAAAGAGGTGCGGCACGGGTCCGCCAAAAAGGTAGGGCGGGACGTTGATATAGGGAACCCGGTACGACCAGCCGGGCAGCGCCTGCGAGTTCCACATCTCCCAGAAGAAGCCGCAGATGAGCGTGGCCAGGGGCACGGTCACGAAGAAGCGCCAGTCGCGCGCGAGCAGGTGCGCCGAGGCCGACTTGCGCCGCAGCAGATTATTGATGGGGTCCAGCAGGAAGATCAGGCAGAGCCACACCGCCCCGAACGCCTGGCGCGGCGCGATGAATGGCAACGCCAGCAACGCCGCACCCACCGCGATCAGCGCAAGGGCCGCGCCCGAGCGCAATCGCGGCCCTATCTGGTCAGGACCGAGTCGCGGACGCAGGCCCGGGATCGCCGCGACCAGCTCCACCAGCTCCATCACTGCGGGCAGCACGGTGCTGAAGTCGAGCGAGGTCCAGAACAGGTTAGCAATCGGCGAATAGGGATGGTCGTAGTGGTAGAGCCAGTTCTGGACTGGCACATTCAGCCCCTCGAAGACCCACCAGAACGGGCTGGAGAACAGAAATAAAGCCACAAAGCGCGCTTTGCTGCGCTTGAGTGGCGATGTGCCGCTGACCGCCACGTTCAGCCCATCCAGCGTGAGGATGAACCCCAGCCAGAGCGGAAAGAAAGTGTAGGGCCACCAGAAGCCCAGCCGCGCCCAGGACGATGCCCAGGCGAACAGGTTGAGGCCGAGGCCAACCCAGGTATAGGCTGGCAGGCGCGCAAAGAACCTCCGCTCAGGCGCGCGCATCGCATCGTCACGCTCGCGCTCCTGGGTGATGTGCGTTGTCGTCATGCGATGAGCCCACGCTTAATCTCGTGCGCCGCGATGGGCGCCTCCGCCTCAAGGTATGCGCCTTGAACTCGCTCGGCGAGCGCTGGCTCACGCAGGAATGCCAGCCCCCCGAAATAGAAGATAGGGCGCCGCGGCCCCAGGGCGGCAAGGCGTCGTCCCATCTCCACCAGAGATTCAGCAGAAGAGCGCATGGCGGCGGAGAGCAGCACACACGCGGGGCGCGTCGCCTCGATGGTGGTCAGCAGGCTCTCAGGCTCGACACTCTGCCCCAGATAGACCACTCGCACACCAGAGCGGCGCAAGAACAGCGCCACCATCAGCGCCCCCAGTTCGTGCAACTCGCCCGGCGCGCAGCCTACCAGGGCCAGCGGCGCCTCCGCATCCACCGGGATACTGTAGATGAGGCTCTCCAGCCGTCCACGAATCAGCGCCGAAGCGAAGTGCTCGGTCGCCACGGTGATCGCGCCCTCGCGCCACAGCTCGCCCAGCCGCGCGAGCGTTGGCCGCAACAGCGCCATGCAGACATCCTCGACCGAATAGATCGCGAACGCCTGGGCGATGAGGCCAGCGGCGGCGGCTTCATCCAGCGCCACCAGGTGGCGCAGCAGCGTCGCGCCGATCGCGGGCAGCGAGAGCGCGCTGGATGCTTCTGGCGGTGCGGCGCTCGGCGCGCGGTCGGCTGACGCTGGAGCGGCGACCTCGCCCTCGGCCTCCGCATCGGCCTCGACGCCCGCGAGCAGGGCGCTGGCGCGCGTGCGGCGCGGACTCCGCCGGGCAGGCTCCAGCGAGTGGAGCAGCGCGATGGCCTGGCTGATGGTCAGCCCATTCTCGACCCGCTCGCGCAGCCAGATGATGGTCGCCATGTCGCGCTCGGAGTAGAGCCGGTAGCCATTCTCACCGCGCCGAGGCGTCAGGATGCCATAGCGGCGCTCCCAGGCACGCAGCGTGGGCGCGGGCGCTCCGGTCTGCCGCACAACCGCCTTGGTATTGAAGAGTGGAACATCCGAGAAACCGTCCAGCTGTGGCGGCGGCATCCGCGAATCGTGGACCATCATGGCTGGCGTCTCCTGCGCCGCGGGGCTGTGTGGGCCTGTGCGCAGGGGGAAAGCCCAGCCCGAAGCGCCTCGGCGCCTATTGTAGCATTGCGACGATTGGTCCGTCCATGATCTGTGCCACTTTGCACGGGGTCTGTTCAGGCTCGTGGCGCGGGTTCCTTGTCGCCTGGCTCGGCTGGCCGCGCTGGCTCCCAGCGCAGCACATAGAGTGGCTCGCCATCGAGCTGTTCGCCCGTCTCGCGGAAGCCCGCGCCGCGATAGAGCCGCTGGGCGCGCTGATTCTCTGGATGCACGGTGAGCTGAACGGTCGAGCAGTCTGGCAGACGCTGGCGAATGAGCGCCAGCAGCGCGCGCAGCGCCAGCGCCCCGTAGCCCTGCCCCTGATAGCGCTGGTCAATGAAGAAGTGGAATATCCAGCAGACAGCGCTGTCTTCCGGCTGATGCGCCAGCATGGCAAAGCCGATCAGCGCGCCCTCGACTCCGGCGCCAGGGAGGTCACGCGCGGAGAAGACATACGGCGTCCAGAGGAGGCCACCGGGACGAATATACGCTTTCGCCAGCCCCAGCGCGGCGATGGGCGCGTAGTCGGCGATGAAGCGCTGCTGCTCAGGCGCGACAGCCAGGCCGAGGGCGTCGCGCCAGTTCGCGCGCGTCACCTCGGCGATGGCAACGCGATCAGGCGTCGCCGCGGGACCGCTCTCACTCGCCATATCGCGCTCTATCTAGCATCAACCCGCCTGCTATGAAGAGGCCGAAGTCGGTCACCAGGCACGCGGGCGCGCCGTCGGCGTCGTAGCCCCAGTAGCTCGCGTAGTCGCCATCGCCCCAGCCTGACGAGAAGATGATGACGTTGAGGCCTGAATCGTCATCCAGCGCGACGTCAGCATAGCCCCAGGCTTCGGTGTGATGCGCTTCCAGCGCGTCAATCAACTCCTCGTCGTAGCCCTCATCGCGCTCATACCGAGCGTCGAGGACGCTGGAGGCTTGCGCGTCCATAAAGCAGCCGACAGTCGCGTAGACCGCATAGCCGAGGAACTCGCCCTCACGCAGCGCGATCCGCTCCTGCCCCGCCAGCCGCGCTATCTCCCAGCGCGCGACCGGCGCGTCGCTCAGGCGCAGTTGCGCGCAGGCCACCCGCTGATCGCCATCGGCGAGCTGCGCCACGCTGACCAGGGCCGGATAGCGCCCCGGCGCGACACGCCGCGCGAATGGCCGCGGCGCGATAGCCGTCAGCGGGTCGCAGGCGACGATGGCGCCGCTCGGCGCGACCAGCTCACCTAGCGCGTAGACGCGCAGCGTGGCCGGCGCCCCGTTGTCGTCGGTGATCGTCGCGCCATCGCGAAATGCCAGCGCGAAGTCGGTATGCTCCATCTCAACTCCCCCCTCTGAGCGCGGTAGTGGTTGTGCAAGTGGCTACGAAGCGCCGCGCGCTCTGGTTGCGCGCCGCCAGCGAGGGAGCAGACCGCGAAGTTCAGTGACAGCAGGCGCCGCGCTCAGTTGAGGTGTCGGGCGCGCTCCCAGGCTCCGGCGATGGCGACCCTGGGCTGCGTGCAGAGATAGATCGGCAGATTATTCTCCTCGGGCTGGCAATCGGCGCACCTATTCAGCCCAACCTGCCGCACGCTGCCAAAGGTCTGCGCCAGATCGGATTGCGTCGGCCCAATCGCCAGAATCACCGCGCCAGAACACTTGCCCGTTCCCCAATACCAGTACATATTGTGGCCGCTGATGACGGGCGGCAGATGGTCAGCCTTGCCCAGCAGCGTCAGCGCGCTGGCCTCGCCATAGTTCTCGGTGAAGATGCACGCCTGCGCGCGCTGATTGGCTGGCAGGCTGTCGTAGGCGCGTGCGAGGTTGGCGGTCATCGTGTCCCAGCCGAAGCGGTCGCCCAGATACTGCGGGAAGGCGCTTTGCCCCTGCCCATCGGCGGAGTTGCCCGCGCCGGTCAGCCAGCCATAGTGCGCGGCAAACGCGGCTGGCGGCAGAATCGGCATCGCCAGTGGCGCCAGCAGGATCGCGCTGAGCGCCACCACCACGGGATACGTGGGCCGCGCCCAGCGCCAGCGTCCGGCCTCGGTCTTCCAGTCGAGCAGCAGCGCGCCGCTGGCATACAGCGCCGGATAGATCGGCGAGAGGAAGTAGGACTTGGCGTTGATCAGCGTCAGCCCGACGTAGAGGATCACGTAGGCCCAGCCCAGCAGGCGCCACGGCTTGCCCGCGCGGCCCCGGAAGTAGAAGACGATCCCGGCGATCACGATCACCAGGTTGAAGGGGTTGATCGTCAAGAGTTGGTTGGCCAGAAAGCCGACTGGGCCGCCGCCCGACAGCCCGCCGTAGTTGTGCCAGAACTGGACGGTGGGGAAGCCGTTGGCGGCGTTCCACAGCGCATAGGGCAGCAGGCCCAGCGCGGCGATCAGGGCGCCCAGCCACGGCCACGGCGTCAGGAAGTCGCGGCGGCGCGAGGTCAGCAGCGCGCCCAGCACGACCGCCAGCCCGAAGAAGAGGATGGTGAGCTTGGTCAGCAGCCCCAGCCCCGCCACCAGCCCGAACGCGACCCACAGGCGCGGGTCGTCGCGCTTGACCAGCAGGATGATGACATAGGCGCCCAGCGACCACCACAGCGCGTCGAGGATGTCCATCGAGAAGAGCGAGCCGGTGGCCAGAAAGGTGACGGTGGCGCAGGTCGCCAGCGCCGCCAGCCCCTGCGCATAGCGTGAGCCGCCTAGCGCGCGCGCCATCAGCCCGCTGACGATGACCAGCGCCGCCACCGCCAGCGCCGGAATCACGTGGATGGCGATCAGCGCGTCGTGCGCGACGAGGTTCATCAGCGCGGCCAGCAGCGCGATCATCATCGGGAAGTCAACATAGCCGGGGCCGAGCCGCTGGCCGGCGACCAGATAGTACAGCTCGTCGCGGAAGTAGCCGTAATTGCCCGCCACCAGCATGTGGCCGACAAAGGTAGCGATGGCCAGCGCGACGACGGGCGCGAAGTCGCTGGTCAGCGCGGCGCGCGCCCGCTGCGCGAGCGTCGCTGGCGTGGTCGCCTGGGTGAGTGTGTTGGGAGCATCAGGGTTGCGCATGAAGTACCGTATCTCTCAGTATCCTGTGTCTGGGTCGTGGCTGCTCCGTCATCCTGACGACGGGGCCACAGGTGATACGCTTTCCCGATACGCTTGCTCACTCGCCCATCTCGGCGTGCAGATCGCGAATGCGGGCGCGCAGGCCATCGAGCGTGGTGACCTCAAGCTCTTCCATCTCCTCCTCCAGGCTTTCGAGCCGTTCGAGGAGCGTCAGCGCGTCGTACTCTTCCTCGTCGAAATCCGCATCATCCGCCGCGTCATCGTCCGGCGTGCGCCCATTCTTGCCTGCCATCGCTCGGCTCCTTCTGCTACCCGCTGGCCACC
>JAICVT010000432.1 GCA_025935235.1 Ktedonobacterales bacterium
CCCTTTCGCTGCTGGCCGCTACTGAGGATGTCGCGTGAGGGCCGCGGCATGCCCTCACGGCGCGAGTATAGCATGCCGCCGCGCCGATCGGCAAACAGCGCTCAGGCGGCGACGCCGCGCGAGCGGATCACGGAAGCAGCGCCAACAGTGAGGCGATGATCGCCAGGGCGGCGCTGGGAATGAAGAATAGCGAGATGTTGAACGCGGCGAGATAGATGAGGACGATCAGAGCGACTGTCGCGAGCCAGAGCGTCGCGCGCCCTGCCCAGATGAAGGCCTGCGGGAAGGCCAGCCGCGCGCGCAACCCCTTGCCGATCAGGCTAGGGACGCCATGCGCGAGCGCGCCAAGCGCCACGGCGGCCAGCGCGACGATCAGCAGCAGGTAGACGGGCAGCTTGGCGAGCGGCGGCGCTGGCTCGCCAAGCTGACTGGCGAGTTGAGTCACGCCTGACCCGGTGGGGAATGTCCCCGGCGGGAGCGAGAAGAGGGTGCGCAGGCCGATGAGAGCCGCGATGCCGCCCACCACGATCTCCATGATGCGCTGTATCATCCGATGCGTCTCCCAAGTGTGCGCCAGCAACCCAACTCACAGCGCGAGTGTCATCACCACCGCCGATTCGGGGCAAGCCTCGCGAAACTCGATGGACTCGCGCACAGCCAGTGGGGCCGCCTCGCGCGCGATCTGGCGGAAGCCGAAGCGTGGGAAGTAGTCCGCCGCGGTCGTGGTGAGCAGCGTCACATCGGCCAGTTCCTCCGCGCGCGCCGCCGCCAGCAGCGACTCCACCAGCGACGCGCCCAGCCCCAGGCCGCGCGCGGCTGAGACCACCGCCAGCGAGCGCAGCAGCCCCGAAGCGCGCGCTGCGCCATCCGCCGTGTTGGCAGGCGCCGCCGGGTAGCGCTCCAGCGCCACGCAGCCGAGCAGCGCCCCCGTCGCGCCCGTCGCCACGACGAACTCGCGCAGGCGCTCGCGCGCGCCTTCCAGCGGCAACTCGGCGTCCGCGAGCAGCGACTCGATCGCCAGCCAGTCGGTCACACGCGCCGCGCGCAGCCGAACACTTCTCGCGCCGGATGTCGTCATCGCCCGCTCTCCCCTCGCGCAGATGCGCCCTCACGCCGCCGATCACGCATGCGCGGCCAGCCAGGCCTCGATGCTGACCAGCGCCTCTGGATCCAGACGAGTATCGGGGCCGTTGTAGCTCTCCGTCAGCGCGGCGGCCGCCAGCTCTGAGCGTGGCCGAAGTTCCTGCTTCAGCACATGGTTGGCGTTCTCCGGGAAGAGGAATGTGACATCGGCGTGGCCCTCCGCCGCCTGCCGTAGCGGCTCGCCATCGGTCTGCCAGTCTACCTGGAGGTCTTTCTTGCCGATGATGACCAGCGCCGGAATGGAGATCTGTGCGAGCAGTGGCGCCGCATCCGCAAGCCACAGCTCACGTGCGAAGGGCAGATTGGCGGGCGTCTCCAGGCTTTGCAGCAGCATCTGCACGCCCGGCGGCAGGGCAGGATCGGGCGCTACCGGCTCGCCCGCCATGAAGCGCGCGATGGCCGCATCGTAGAGCGCCAGCATTGCATCGCCATTGGGGATAGCAGCCGCCTGCGCCGCCAGCTGCGAGCGCGCCACCGCGCCGACCGCGCGCCCCGGCGGGGCGATCAAGACCATGCCAGCGAAAGGGATGGCGGGCTGATGCAGCTGGTAGTTGAGGGCATGCAGACCGCCCTCGCTGTTGGTCAGCGCGAAGATGCGATCGCGGCGGATGTCGGGCTGGCTCGCTAGTCTGGCGACGGCGGCGGCCAGTTCGTCCGCATGGCTCTGCATGCTGATCTTGCCGATCATGGCGGGCAGATTCTCGGCCACATGCGGGCCAGAGGCGCGCTTGTCGTAGCGCAGCGAGGCGAACCCAGCGCCTGCCAGCGCCTCGGCCAGCAGCCGCGCGCTGCCATTGGTTCCGGGGATCAGCGGCGAGTTCCAGTCGCGGTCAGTGGGGCCGCTGCCCGCCACCATCACCACGGCGGGGAATGGGCCAGCGCCCTCCGGCCTGACCAGCGTGCCATACATCGTGATGCCATCGAGCTGCCAGTTCACCTCGGAGCCTGCCAGGGCGCCCTGATCCGTCATTGGTTCTATCCTGTCGTGGTTGCGGCGAACGCTCTGCGGGCAGTGTGCCATATCATCAGTGCGCGCCGCCAACAGCGGGCGTCGATTGCCGCACGGCTGCGGCTCCCCTCCCCTGCGCGGCGGTGGAGGAGTTGGGGTGTGGCCGCTGGCCTACCGCTCGGCCCGGCTCGCCGCTGGGTCGCTCGTGGCCTGCGCCGGGTGATGTGCAGGATAGCGTCGCTTCGTGCGGACGATGCGACCGGTGAACGCCCAGTAGATCGCCAGCGCCGCATCCAGCGCGATGCTCAGCCCAGGGTTGACGAAGGCCAGTAGCAGCGCCGCCAGATAGAGCGGCCCACCCAGCAGGTATTGGCGGGTGAAGGTCGAGACCTCCGCATCGTCCACATCGGCGGCGAGCAGCCGCCGATGGATGGAGATGCGGAGCCACATCGCGTTGTAGCAGATGGCGACCAGCACGAAGGTCACATTGTAAGCGATCGCGGCGAATTCGCCATCGCTGGTGTTGACGCCGATGAAGTTGGCGACCAGCGCCGTCGGATAATTGACGAAAACGACCAGCAGCAGCAGCATGCCATTGGCGATCACGAAGACGCGATCCACGCGCCCGAGGAACTGGAAGAGGTAGTGGTGGTTGATCCACATCACCAGCACCGTCACGAAGCTCATCACGTAGGTGACGAACGGCAGCCAGTGACGCCCTGCCAGCACTGCGGTCCGCAGTGACTCATGGTGGGCGCTCAGGGCATCGCTGGTTGGGATCGGGATGCTGAGGATGAGCAGCGTCATGGCGATAGCGAAGACGCCATCGCTCAGCGCCTCCAGCCGACCGGTCTCCCGACGCTCCTGCCCAATGGAGGGCTCGGCAAGTTGTTCGCCGTGCGCGGCCGCCCGCCGCTCAGAGTCGAAATGCCACATCGCTCGCTGCTCCTCGTTCCCCCTCGGACGTTCCGCGCTGGCCTCTACTATATCCGCTCGCGCCAGCGGCGGATACCCCACAGATGGCGAGGTCGCCGCGCACAAGACGACCCCTCCATCCGGCGAGCGCCAGGCGGAGGGGTCGCGATCCGTCGCCCTGTGGGTTGCCACTCCCCTCTCCCGCCGCGGCGGGGGAGGGGTTGGGGGTGGAGGCCAGCCTCAGTTGCGCAGGGGTTTGCCGGTCTTGAGCGTATGCTCCATGCGCGCCTGGGTCGCGGGCATGCCGCAGAGGCTCAGGAAGGCCTCGCGCTCCAGATCGAGGATGTCCTGCTCGGTCAGCGTCTCGATGGGCGCATGCTCGCCTCCGGTCAGCACGTAGGCCAGCTTGCCAGAGACGACCGCGTCGTGCGCGCTGACCTTGCCCAGCAGGCGTAGAGTGTCCACCTGCTGCTCCATTGCC
>JAICVT010000500.1 GCA_025935235.1 Ktedonobacterales bacterium
CGCGTGCTCGTCTCGATTCAGCGCTGGTAGCCGCCGCGCCCACGCGCCGTGCCTCCACCAGCGCCCGCGCCGCCCGACTGGCTGGCTGGCCGCGCCCGCCCGGCGTGCCGCTCGCGGTAATCCGTGGACTCGATGGCGACCTGGCGCACGAAGCTGCGGTCCGAGAGCCGCGAGCGGATGCGCTCATCCATGTGCGAGAGCAGGCGATGGTTGGTGGTGATGACGGTTGGCATGCGGTAGTTGTAGCGATAGTTGATGATCTGGAACAGCTTCTCGGTGGCCCAGGCGGTGGCGTTCTCGGCGCCGAGGTCATCCAGCACGAGCAGGCCAGCCTCACGCACCTTGTCGAACAGTTCGTCGTAGGGCATCTCGCTGCTGGGCGCGAAGGCGGCGCGCAGGTGGTCGAGCAGATCAGGCACGATGCTGAAGAAGACCGATTGCCCGCTGGCGAGCCGCTCATGGGCGATGGCGGCGGCCAGATGCGTCTTGCCGACGCCGTAGCCGCCGCTCAACACCAGCCAGCCATGCGGGTCCTCCGCATAGCGTTGCGCGACCTCCAGCGCCTCGCGCATGCTGGGCAGCGCGGAGTCGAACGTGGCGAAGGTCTTGTCGCGGAAGGCGTCCAGGCTGGACATGCGCCGCAGGTCCGACATGCGGCGATCCTCCATCAGGCGCTCTTTGCAGACGCAGGCGATGGCCTGACCAAAGGAGGGATCGCCGACCGGTACATCGAGCCGCACGTAGCCGGCGCCGTGGCAGTGTGGGCAGACATCGGCGTCGTCACGCCGCTCGCCGCGCTGGCGGTGGACACTGGCGGCGCCCGTGGCGTCCGCGGTTGAGGGGGTCGGGCGCAGCGCGCGCGCGTAGCTCTCAGCGGCCTCGGCCAGCGAGAGCATGCCGCTGGAGCCAGCGCTGATACGGCGGGCGGCGTCGGGCGCCAGTGGCCGCGCACGCTGTGGCGCTGGTCGCGCGGCTGGCCGCGGCGCTGGCTGAGGCGTCGCGCGTCGTATAGGTTCACGTCGCGCTGGCGGCTCACCAGATGCGCTGGCGGACGGCATGGCGGGCGATCTGAGCGCGCCAGCGGCGGCGAGCGGCGCGGTCACGCGGGCGCGGGGCAGGTCCAGGATGCGCTCGCCATCCAGTTCACGCTCCGCCTCGCCCTCAAGCCCCGGATCGAGTGTGTCGGCGGCGGGGCTGAGTCGTGGTGCGCGCGGCGCGACATCGGGCGCGCGGCGTGGGCCGAGCGAGCTGAGCGGGCTGAGCGGGTTGAGCGGGCTGAGCGGCGGTCGCGCGACACGCGGCGTCGGCTCGGACGCCCGCGTGGTTGGTTGCGTGGCTGGCTGCGCCGGAGGCGTCTTGGCTGGCTGACCAGCTTTGCCCGGCTGGCCCGCGCTGAGTCGCCCTCGACGCGCTGAGCCGCTCGCTCTGCTGCCAGCCCCGCCACGCGCGCCGCCACCTGCGGTCCTAGCGAGAATATCGCCCATGCGCTCCATAGGGCGCGTCTCCCTTCCCGTCGGTCTCCCACCGCTTCAAGATCGCGCGGATGTAGCTCCACTTGCGTTTGTTCTGCTGGGTGGCCTCGCGGAAGGCCGCCTCGATCCAGTCCCAGGGATAGCGCTCGCCCGCGTCGCGCAGCTCTTCGGCCACCAGTGGCGCCAGCAGGCCGATGTTCTGCTCGTAGAGCGTGAAGATGTTGGGCCGCTCGATCTCGACCGAGAGGCGGCGCGCGCCGTCGCCCGCAGCGGCTCCATCGGCCTCATCCGACCCATCGGCTCCATCCGCGCTGGCGACTGGCCCCTCGACCTCCAGCAGTATCTCTGGCGAGGTCATGCCGCGCAAGAGATCGGCGACGGCGGCGCGGCTACGCTCGGTGTTGAAGAAGTACCAGGTGACGATCTCATCATCAATACGGACGCGCACCCGCAGCAGCAGGCCACGCGCGCGTGCCCCCTCCAGCGCGGCGCGCAGCCGCTCCTCATACGGGCGTGGGTCGCCACGCCGCCGCAGCGCGCGCCGCAGCAGAGGATCGGCCAGCAACTCGCGGTCGCTGGCGCAGCGCGGCTCGCCGACCTTCTGATAGAGCAGCCAGAAGAGGTGCAGCGCGACCTTGACCTCGTTGACATCCTCGATCTCGGGCAGCGCCGAGGTGAAGAAGGCATCGGGCAGTGGCGTGTAGGGGTTTGGGCCGGGAGGAAACCCGGCGAACGCTGGCGGCATGGGGTCTCCTCCTCTCAATACTCCGGCTCGACCTGACGCAGTTCGAGATCACGATAGCGGGTCTGGGCGCCCTGGAAGTAGAGGCTGACCAGCCCCACCGGCCCATTGCGGTGCTTGGCGATGATGATGTCGGCGATGTTCTTGCGCTCGCTCTCCTGGTTGTACACGTCGTCGCGATAGATGAACATGACGATATCGGCATCTTGCTCAATCGAGTTATGTAAAGTTATGTCGGCGGCTACGAAGTTGTGATATCCCTCGACTGTAAGGTCGTAGACATCCTCCTCGCCGTCAGGCTCGATGCTGAGGATCTCGTCCCAATACACATCGCTTGCGGCAAGGGTTGCCAGCGCCTTCGAGTTCAGCG
>JAICVT010000088.1 GCA_025935235.1 Ktedonobacterales bacterium
CTGAGCCGCGGCGCCACCTCGCTCTCTGGCGGCGAGGCGCAGCGCATCCGGCTGGCGACGCAGATCGGCTCCAGCCTGATGGGTGTGCTCTACATCCTGGATGAGCCAAGCATCGGCCTGCACCAGCGCGACAACGCGCGGCTGATCCGGACGCTGACACGGCTGCGTGATCTAGGCAACACCGTGCTGGTGGTAGAGCACGACGAAGAGACGATGCACGCGGCGGACTACATCATTGATATGGGGCCGGGGGCGGGCGAGCATGGCGGCTACATCGTGGCCGAAGGTACGCTGGAGCAGATCGAGGCGCATCCAGAGTCGCTGACCGGCCAGTTCCTCTCCGGCAAGCGGCGCATCCCGGCGCCGGAGCAGCGGCGCACGGGCAACGGGCGCTCGCTGGTGATCCGCGACGCACGCGAGAACAACCTGAAGGGCATTGATGTCAGCATCCCGCTGGGCGAGCTGGTGGTGGTGACGGGCGTCTCTGGCTCTGGCAAGAGCACGCTGATCAACGAGATTCTCTACAAGCGGCTGGCGCAGACGCTGAACCGCGCCCACGACCGCCCCGGTCTGCATGGCGGCATCGAGGGGATGGACGCACTGGACAAGGTGATTGACATTGATCAGTCGCCGATTGGGCGCACGCCGCGCTCGAATCCGGCCACCTATACCGGCGCGTTCACGACGGTGCGCGAGCTGTTCGCCCAGACGCCAGAGGCGCGGCTGCGCGGCTACCAGCCGGGGCGATTCTCGTTCAATGTGAAGGGCGGGCGCTGCGAGGTCTGCAAGGGCGAGGGCATCCTGACGATTGAGATGAACTTCTTGCCGGATGTCTACGTGACGTGCGAGGCCTGCAAGGGCAAGCGCTACAATCGTGAGGCGCTGGAGATCACCTTCAAGGGCAAGACGATCGCCGATGTGCTGGATATGACTGTCACCGAGGCGCTGGCGTTCTTCGACTCGGTTCCCAGCCTGAAGAACAAGCTAGCGACGCTCGAAGATGTCGGGCTGGGCTACATCCATCTGGGGCAGCCCGCGACGACGCTCTCGGGCGGCGAGGCGCAGCGCATCAAGCTGGCGTCCGAGCTGTCGCGCCGCGCGACAGGCCGCACGATGTACATCCTGGATGAGCCGACGACTGGCCTGCACTTCGCGGATGTCGAGCGGCTGCTAGCGGTCTTGCAGCGGCTGGTGGACGCTGGCAACTCGGTGGTGGTGATCGAGCACAACCTCGACATCATCAAAGCCGCCGACTGGATCATTGATCTGGGGCAGGATGGCGGCGAGCGTGGCGGCGAGGTGATCGCCGAAGGGACGCCCGAGTGGATCGCGGCTACCCCGATCAGCTACACCGGGCAGTTCCTGGCGCCGCTGCTGCCCGCGCTCGCCCGCTGAGTCGGCTGGCGATTGAAATCGCGCCTGGGAGGCCCCGCAGGGCCGCGAAGTCCGCCTGCGCGGACTGGTGGGGGCGCGCTCTCACCACGCGGCGCGTTCAGCAGCACTTTCGCCGGAGCGGGTAAGGATTGGCGAGAGTCGTGCGTTACACCTGCAAGGGGAGGCCGCGCGGGGCGCGGCGCCAGTGCGATCATTCGTGTGTTGGAAGGATGAAGCGAACATGATACCGATCATGGACGCGGTACCCGGCACGCGGCGCCATACGCGGCAGGTCATCACCGAGCTGGCGGAAAGCATCCGCGAGCGCGACCGCGTGACCTACGAGCACTGTCGGCGGGTGGGCATCTACGTCAACCGGCTGGCGCGCTTCATGGGCTGGCCGCGCGGGGCGGCGCGCGAGCTGGCGCTGGCCGGGTTGGTGCATGACCTCGGCAAGACATGGGTTCACAATGAGGTGCTGCTGAAGCCCGCCGCGCTCTCGCAGAGTGAGCGCGAGATGATCGAGCGGCATCCGGTGATGGCGGCGCAACTGCTGTGGGCCTTCGACATGCCCGATACCATCCTCGATGCTGTGCTGAGCCACCACGAGCGCTGGGATGGCAAGGGCTATCCGAACGGGCTGGCGGGCGCGGCGATTCCGCTGGGCGCGCGCCTGCTGAGCGTCTGCGATGTCTTCGATGTCATTACTTCGCCGCGTCCCTACAAAGCGGCGATGTCGGTGGCCGAGGCGCGCGAGCGCATCCAGGAGGGCGCGGGAACGGCGTTTGACCCTGAGGTGGTCGCGGCCTTCACCCGCCTGCTTGATGCCCGCCCGGACTTCTTGCTAGCCGGGCGCACATATCGCGAGGCCACAGACGCGAACGATCCCTGGGCGGCGCACGACAGCGGCGAGTGAGGCGCGCGGATGTGGCAGGCAGGCGACAGGCTGGTCAACCTCACAGCGCCGACGCGGCGAAGCGCGAGCTTTCGCTTTCGCCCGCTAGGTTTGCGCGATGCGCTGGCCGCCAGCCGTTGGCGCTATCCGGGCGACTATGCAATGTATGATCTGGCGCTCGTTCCGCTGCTGGTCGCCACGCTGCTGCGCGGTCCGCTCGCCGCACTGGCCGATGTCGCCTACTACGCCGTGGCGCGCGACCGCGATCCGCTGATCGGCGTCTTCTCGCTGACGCATCGTGGCGACGATGTCGAGATCGGTGTGGGACTGCGTCCCGACCTGAACGGCCACGGCCTCGGCCTGCCCTATCTGCTGGAGGGGCTAGAGCTGGCGCGCGAGCGCTACCATCCTCAGACCTTCAGCCTGCATGTCGCCACCTTCAACCAGCGCGCCATCAATGTCTACACGCGCGCGGGCTTCCTCCCCGGTCCGCTCAGGCCGTTCACCTTCCGCGGCCAGCGCTATGCCGAGATGCGGATGAACCGGTTGGCACTGTGAGAGCGGATACGACGCTGTTGCCGCGCGACGCGCATGGATGATCCCTATGCCAGTCTTCGAAACAGAGCGCTTGCTGCTGCGCGAATTCGCGCCGAGTGACTGGGACGCGCTCAACGCCATCGTGACGGACCCAGCGGTCACGCGCTACACGCATTTCGGCGGCTGGGACGAGCGGAAACGGCGCGCATGGCTGGCGCTGATGATCGCGGAGGCGCCGATTCCCTATCGCAACCACTGGGCGATCACGCTGCGCGGGAGCGGGCGACTGATCGGCTGGCTCTTCATCGGCTGCCCGGCGGAGGAGGTCGCGTAGGGAACGCGCGGCTGCGGCTACGCGCTCGACCCGCGCTACTGGAGCCAGGGCTACACGCCAGAGGCGCTGCGAGCGGCCATCGCGTATGAGTTTGCGGCGCAGGGCGCGCAACGCATCGTCGCCGAGTGCGACACCGAG
This sequence comes from Ktedonobacterales bacterium, assembly GCA_025935235.1. Lineage (GTDB taxonomy): Bacteria > Chloroflexota > Ktedonobacteria > Ktedonobacterales > JADMIN01 > JAKAIY01. The sequence continues at coordinate 3,279 of JAICVT010000088.1, forward strand.
AACGCTGCCTCCGCGCGCGTCATGCAAAAGGCGGGCATGACGTTCGTGGGCCGATTCTACGACGCTGACTTCGAAGGAACCTGGGCCGAGCGCGACCACTATGAGATCAGCGCGCCTGCGGCTGGCGGTTGACACTGTAGTCAGCGTGTGTCAAACTCCAGGTAGATCGATACAGTTACCGAGAACTCAGGACAGTTTGCATGGAGACGAAGCGCGATCAACTCACCGCCGAAGAGCGGATACAGCGCCTGCTTCAGGATATGGGCGTGCTGCGTCCGCGTGATCTGGCCGCGCATGGCATTCCGCCACGCTACGCCTCACGCCTCGCCCAGCGCGGCCTGCTGGAGCGCATTGATCGCGGGCTGTACGCGGCAACTGACGGCGATATCCATGAGTACCAGACGCTGGCCGAGGTCAGCCGACGGATGCCGCATGCTATCATCTGTCTGCTCTCCGCGCTGCGCTTCCACGACCTGACGACGCAAGCCCCGTTCGAGGTGTGGGCGCTGGTTGATGACCATGCTTACGTCCCGCGCACGACACGGCTTCCGGTGCGCGTGTTGTATGCATCGGGCGCCGCGCTCACCGAGGGCGTGGAAGAGCATCGCATCTTGGGCGTGCCCGTGCGCGTGACCTCCCCGGCGAAGACGGTCGCGGACTGCTTCAAATACCGCTCGAAGGTCGGACTCGACGTCGCCCTGGAGGCGCTGCGGGAGACCTGGCGCGAGCGGCGCGCGACGATGGACGAGCTGTGGCGCTACGCCAAGGTCTGCCGTGTAGCGCGGGTGATGCGGCCCTACCTGGAATCGCTGGAGACCCTCTCATGACCGACCCCAAGACAGGCCCCATGCGCGAACAGGCTTCCCGACCGCCCCACACAAGTCAAGCGCCAAAGGACCTGCCAGCGTCCATCCGCGGCAGGCTCAGGAATCAGGCGAGGGCGCGGGGTGAAGACATGCTGTATGTGTTGTCGCGCTACGCACTCGAGCGGCTACTCTATCGCCTGGGGCGCTCGCCCTATGTCGATCAATTCGTGGTCAAGGGCGCGATCCTGTTTTCGCTCTGGAGCGACCACCCACACCGCCCAACGCGCGACCTGGACCTGCTTGGCTTCGGGCTGGAAGATGCCAACCGCATTCGGCAGATTTTCACTGACCTATGCGCTCTGCCGCTGCCTGTCGAGGACCCAGATGGACTCTTGTTCCAGCATGATACTGTGCGGGTGACGCCCATCCGTGAAACGCAGGCGTATGGTGGCCTGCGTGTGGCGCTGTGGTGTCTTCTCGGTGAGACACGCATACGTATCCAGGTGGACATTGGATTCGGCGATGTCGTCACTCCTGCCGCAGCCTATGCCGACTTTCCCTCGCTGATCGGCTTGTCGGCGCCACACGTCCGGGTCTATCCGCCCGCAACGGTCGTCGCGGAGAAATTTGAAGCGCTCGTGCGGTTGGGCGCAATCAATAGCCGCGTGAAAGACTTTTACGACCTATGGGCGTTAGCTCAAGAACGACCCTTCTCCGGCGCTGTCCTCGCTCAGGCGATTCGCGCGACATTCACGCGGCGCGACACCCCACTTCCAGTGTCTCCACCCCTCGCCCTCACCGACGCTTTCGCTACCGATCCAGCGAAGCTGCAACTCTGGCAGGCTTTCGTGAGCCGCAACGGACTTGAACCGACTGCGCTCACCCTCATCGCCACTATCGGCCTGCTTCGCGCCTTTCTGATGCCGCCGATCCAATGGCTCCTCACCGGAGAGTCCCTCAACCGCCAGTGGTCGCCAGGCGGCCCCTGGCAGCCACCGATCGAATCCAGCGACTCCGCGCCGATACTGTGAGCGCTGGTGCGTTACTGGCGCTCCGTTGATTCACTCGGCTACCCTTGCCACTCCCCTTGCGCCGTGTGCTATGATGATGGTGTACCCCCACCCAGGGGGTAGGGGTAGCAGGGAGGAGCGAACACGATGCGAGCTGACAAGAGCGATGTCCTCAAACGACTGAACTATATCGAAGGGCATCTGGGCGGCATTCGCAAGATGGTCGAGGAAGACCAGTACTGCGTGGACATCCTGCGGCAGACCTATGCCGTGCGCAAGGCCATCGAGAAGCTGGAAGCGGTGATTCTGGAGAACCACCTGCACGGCTGTGTGCCAGAGGGCATCCGCGAGGGGCGCGAGCAGGCTGTCATTGACGAGCTGATGCAGCTCTACAACCTCGCGGGTAACCGCTAGCGCGCGACCAGTCTTACGACAGAAAGTTGAGCCGGGGGAGAAGGAGTACGCACGGTGGCTGAGATAGAAGAGCGCACTGAGCGGCCAAACGCGGCGGTCACGGCTGAGACGGAGCCGACCGCGTCGGCGGCGCCCGTGACGCGGGCGACGCTGGCGCTGGAGGGCATGACCTGCGCCTCGTGCGCCATGCGGATCGAAAAGGGGCTGAAAAAGCTGCCGGGTGTGGCCGACGCCAGCGTCAATCTGGCGACCGAGCGCGCCACGGTCAGCTACGACGCCTCGCAGGTGCGGATGGATGACCTGATCCAGAAGGTCAGCGCCGTGGGCTATAGCGCCTCGCCCATCGCCGAACTGGCGCCATATGCCACGCTGAACGCCGCGCCCGCGCGCGAGCCGACCGCCGAGGCGCCGACCGCGCAGCCCGATACGCTAGCGCCACAGGGCGGCACTGCGACCGAGCAGCTTGGCGAGCGCAGGCGCGCTGACCTGCGACGCAGGCGCGACAAGCTGGCGCTGGGCATCGCGTTGACGATTCCGGTCGTCATCCTCTCGATGTTCTTTATGAACGCTTTTCCGGGCGAGAACATGGTGCTGCTGGCGCTGACGGCGCCCGTCTGGGGCTACGTCGGCTGGGAGTTCCACCAGACCTCGCTGCGCGTGCTGCGCCACTTCGGCGCGAATATGGACCTGCTGGTCAGCCTCGGCTCGACAGCGGCCTTCCTGATGAGCGTGGTGGCGACGATCTGGCCGCAGGTGGTTGGCGCGACGACCTTCTATGACACGACTGCGCTCATCATCACGCTGATCTATCTGGGCAAGTATCTGGAGGCGCGCGCCAAGGGGCAGACCAGCGAGGCCATCTCGCGGCTGATGGGGCTGCGTGCGACGGTCGCCCACGTCATCCGAGATGGGCGCGAGGTGGATGTCCCCGCTGAGCAGGTCGCGGTCGGCGAGACGCTGGCCGTGCGCCCCGGCGAGAAGATCCCGACCGACGGCGTGGCGCTCTCTGGCGAGTCGGCGGTGGATGAATCCATGCTGACCGGCGAGAGCCTGCCAGTGGAGAAGCGCGCGGGCGATGCGCTGATCGGCGCGACCATTAATCAGACGGGCGCGCTGCGCATGCGGGCGACGCGCGTCGGCGCCGAGACAACGCTGGCGGGCGTCATCCGCATGGTCGAGCAGGCGCAAGGCTCCAAGGCGCCCATCCAGCGGCTGGCCGACACGGTCTCTGGCGTCTTTGTGCCAGCGGTGCTGGTGATTGCGGCGCTGACCTTCATCGGCTGGAGCGTGGCAGGCTACGCGCTCGGCTTCGCTCCAGCGGCGAACATGGGCAGCGCGCTGGCGACCAGTCCGTGGATCGTGGCGCTAGTAGCGGCCATCGCCGTGCTGGTGGTGGCGTGCCCGTGCGCACTGGGGCTGGCGACGCCGACGGCCATCATGGTCGGCACGGGCCAGGGGGCCGAGCGGGGTGTGCTGATCAAGGATGGTGACAGCCTGGAGAGGCTGGAGCGCGTGACCGATCTCGTGCTGGATAAGACGGGCACGATCACGCGCGGCAAGCCGCAGCTCACCGATGTGACGCTGGCTGCGGGCGCCGCGCTGGATGAGGCGCGGGCGCTGCGGCTGGCGGCCAGCGCCGAGGCCGTCTCCGAGCATCCGCTGGCGCGCGCGATTGTGGCGGGCGCCGATCGGCGAGGTCTGGCGCTGGAGGCGGGAGTCGAGGGCTTCCGCGCGATCCCAGGCGGTGGCGTGGAGGCGCGCGTGGCGGGCCATCCCACGCTGATCGGCTCGCGACGGCTGCTGCTAGAGCGCGGCGTAGACGCCGCCAGCATCCGCGCCTTTGAGCCAGAGCTGGAGCGGCTGGAGTCGGCGGGCAAGACGGCGATGCTGCTGGCAGTGGATGGCGCGCTGGTCGGCGCGCTGGCGGTCGCCGATACCGTCAAGTTCGGCTCGCGCGAGGCCATCGAACGGCTGCAAGCGTCAGGCGTGACGGTCTGGATGATGACGGGCGACAACCGCCGCACGGCGAGCAGCATCGCGGCGGAGGTCGGCATCGCGCCGGAGCATGTGCTGGCCGAGGCGCTGCCTGGCGAGAAGGCCGAGCGGGTGGCGAAGCTGCGCGGCGATGGACGGGTGGTCGCTTTCGCGGGCGATGGGGTGAATGACGCGCCCGCACTGGCCCAGGCCGACATCGGCGTGGCGATGGGCACGGGAACCGATGTGGCGATGGAGGCGGCGGGCGTGACGCTCGTCAAGGGCAACCTGCGCAGCCTCGTCACGGCGCACGCGCTCTCGCGCGCGACGATGCGCATCATCCGCCAGAATCTGTTCTGGGCGTTCGCCTACAATAGCGTGCTGATCCCGCTTGCCATCGCCTCGCCCGCCATTCCGTGGCTGCGCGAGACGGCGCCGATCTTCGCTGCGGCGGCGATGGCGCTCTCGTCGGTGACGGTGGTCAGCAATTCGCTGCGGCTGCGGCGCTTCGGCGCGCGGCAAGCGTGACACAATCGAGTTCCGCGCGTCTCAGTTCGAGGCGCGCGAGTGAGGAAAGTGAGCGAGATTCATGGCGATAGTCGAGACAACCCTGACGGCGCCTGACATCAGTTGCGAGCACTGCGTCAAGACGATCAACGGCGCGCTGGGCGCGGCGCCGGGCGTCGAGCAGGTCAGCACGGACATCCCCACCAAAACCGTGCATTTGACCTATGATCCAGCGCGGATCAGCATGCAGCAGATCGAGGAGATCCTCGACGACGCGGGCTACACAATCGCGAAGTAGCGTCAACATTTGCGCTCTGCAACAGCAACGCGCGAAAGCTGGCCCGCATTCATCTCTTTCATGGATGAACGCGGGCCAGTTGTTGTACTCCAATTCTTGTGCCAGCGTCATATCGCCTGCGCGAGCGCAAAGGATTCCACTGCTGCGGCAAACTCGGCGGGTCGCTCAGCGTAGGTCACGTGGCCCGAGCCCTCTAGCTCAACCAGCCGGGCATTGGGAAGGCTCTCCGCAAGAATAGCGGCGATGTTGCGCATCAAGGGCATGCTTTCAGTACCCCGAATGACCAGGCTCAGCGTTCGGATCTCCGCCAGATCAGCCCTCGACACTTGATACTGGGGCATCGTCAGGTCGCCAATGAGTTCTGCGGCGTTGGCGCGATATGGGACGTCGCGCCGTTCCTCAGGTATCACCGCCCATAATCCTGGGCACATGATCTCGAAGAAGGCGTCAACCGCGGCACGGTCGTCTCCACGCGCGAGGGCAGCATCCATCGCTGGCTTGAGCTTCCGCGCGAACGCCTGAAAGCCTTCTGGGTCGAGCGCCATCAGGGGTGGCTCCGAAAAGACCGCCCGCTCGATCAATCGCGGGTAGCGCCGCACGAGATCTACAGCGACACGTGCGCCGCCGCTTGATCCGACGACCGTGCAGGGCGCCAGTCCAAGCTCAATGATGAGCTGCGCAGCATCGTCGGCGTGCAACTCCACCGTGCGCTGGCCGACCTGGCCGAGCGAGCTGCGCGAATGTCCACGCCGGTCATACGCGACGCAGTGAAAGCGTGGGGAAAGGCGCTCCACCTGGCCTGCCCAGACACTCGCATCGCCGCACATGCCGTGAATGAACAGGAGTGGCTTGCCCTGGCCGGACTCTTCGTAATGCAGTTGTGCCCCATTGACTGATGCAGTAGCCATGCCCGGTCTCCTTTGTGAAGTCTGTGCCTGCTGGTAGCGCACGGTACGCCACCGTCACGAGCAAGGATAGCTGCGCCTGGGTGGCGCATCATCGGGCGAATGCCCTATTGCTGGGGCGCATCGTTGAGGTCAAGGAGATCGTGCTGCAAGGTGAAAAGGGTCGCGGCAGCCCGTGTGGAGACGCCGATCTTGCTGTAGATGTGCTGGATGTGGTGCCCGACTGTCTTTTCCGCGATGATGAGCCGCTGCGCCATCTCTCGATTAGAGTAGCCACGGGCGACCAGACGTAGCACTTCGACCTCGCGATCGCTCAGGTCCGCTGGCCAGACGCGGCGCGTCACGCGGGTCATGTGGCCAGCCGCAGCCAGTACGGCGCTTACGGCGTCGGCGTCGAGCCTGTGGGCGCGAGCCTCGACGCGCAGTTGTTCGGCGGCTTGCTCCGGCGCGCGCGCGGGACGGTGTGGGCGGCGCTCCATCATGGCATGATAGACGTCTGCCGCAGCCAGCAGGCGCGCCTGCGGCGAGAGCTGTGACGCTGGGCTACCGCGATAATAGCCAGAGCTGTCGAGCCGCTCATGGTGCAGCGCGGCGATGTCGGCGAGTTGGGCAAGCGCGAGTGGCCGCGCGAGAACTCGACCAGTGTAGTACGGATGCAGACGCACGCGCTCCCACTCGCTCTCGGTGAGCGGCCCGGGCTTGTCCCAGATGGCGCTGGAGACGCCAACGCGTCCAACATCGTGCAGGTATCCTGCCTGCCGTATGGTCGTTACATCGGACTCACTCAGACCGAGGCGTTCGGCGGCGCTGGCCGCCAGCACACCGACGCCGCTCGAATGGCCCACGGTAAAGGCGGACTTGAGATCGGCGAAGTCGGCGATAGCGCGGGTCGCGGTCTCGCGCGCGGCGCCGCTGAGTGTGGGACGCGGCCCTGGCTCAGCGGCGAGCACGGCGTCCCACACGCTCGCCGTATCACATGCGGCGAAGAGCGCGGTCGCCCGCTTACGGAATAGCTCGGCCAGGGCAGGATCATACAGCGATCCGGCTCGCTCACGTATGATGGATATGGCTCGCTCGACGCCCCCAAGGCGAGAGAAGGCTTCGGCGGCGCTTGCCAGCGACACAATGCGCGCTGCCCGCGTCACCTGCTCTTCGCGCAGGTGATGGGGCGAGCCTTTACCGTCCCAGCGCTCGTACACCTGCGCTACGCCGAGCACGATCTGCGGCGCCATACCCAGCCGTTCCGCGAGCCGCTCCGCGACTTCGCAATGCGCGGTAAGGACCTGATTGCGCTCACCTGGCCCGGCGGCCAGCGCGGCGAGTGTCATGCGAACGCGCCGCGCTGCGGACTGTCCCTCGCCAACATGGCGCAGCAGCAGCCCCAGCATATCAGGCAGAGAGGCGCTATCGAGCAGCGATATCTGAGCGTTCGCCACCATTTCATCGCCGAAGCGCGCCGCAATGTGGGGAGCGTCGGCGACGCAGCCTATCGTCCGCAGCAGCGCAATGTAATAGATGTCGCAACGTTCACGCTCATCGGCGCCGCACTCGGCGCCCAGCGCGGTGGCCAGCAGGCAGACACGCAGGCCATACTCCATCGGCTGGCCCGTACCGAGGTCGGTGGCCAGCGAGAGCGCCATGATCAGCTCCGCAAGGCGCAGTGGCCCGCGCGCTGACGATTCGGACATGTGTCCTACCCTCCCGCCCCACCCTGACAGGCCAGCGCTACCCTACCGGCGTCCGCGCACAGTATAGCGCGTGCAGAGCGCCATCCCTGCGTCTTGGTATCATTACCGTCACTATCGTCACTCGATGGCGGCGAAGGCGGCCGGGTCTTCGAGAATCGCGCCATGCGGAGGAGGGTCGGGCAGCAGCAGCGCGGCGACCAGCAGGATAAGAGCAGCGACTAGCACCGGGAGGAACGCCAGCCAGGGCAGGTGGAACCAGTCCCACAGCACGCCGCCGATGTAGGGGCCAACGAAGGTCGCGGTGTAGTTGACGCCCAGGCTGCCGCCACTGAGCCGCGCCACTCGCGCGCCGGTGGCGAAGATGGCGGGCAGCGCGATGGAGAGCGTGAAGACAGCCGCCGAGGCGCCGCCGATCAGCGCGCCCCAGAGCGGCTCCAGCGTGGGCGGGGTCAGCAGCCACCCTGTTACCGCGACCAGCGCCACCCCGCCCGCGACCAGGAATGGCCAGCGCTTGCCCGCCACCCGCTGCGCCAGGAAGGTCAGCCCAATGCAGACGGGAAGCTGCGCGGCGTTGATGGCGAAAAGCGCGAGCGACGTCATGGAGTTGGCGTTTTTGGCCTGGTTGTAGGGCGCGACCCAGCCGTTCATGCCGAAGTAGACGACACTGCCTCCCGCCATCACCGCGCCGATCAGCCATGGGCCGACCTGCCGATCACGGCGCGCGCGCTTCCGCGCGGCTGTCTGGGCTGCCATCACGACGGGCTGCGCGTCGGCGGGATGCGGCGGGATGCGCGGCGCGGGCGGCGCCAGCCACAGCCAGAGCAGCAGCGCCACGGTCATCGGGATGGCCCAGATCAGCAGGGCGGCGGGCCAGGCGTTCGGCCCGAACCAGGCGCGCATCAGCGGCGCGGTCAGGGCGGCGGCCAGCGTCTCGCCGAGCGTCAGGCCATCGGTGAAGACGGCGGAGACCAGGCCAATGCGCTCCGGGAACCACTGGCGCGCCAGCGTCGGGATGGCGGTCTGCGCCACGGCGATGCCCGCCGCCAGCGCCGCCGTGAAGACGTAGAGGCCGATGGTCGTCGGCCACAGACCGCGCGCGACGGTTCCCAGCGTGGCCAGCGCCAGCCCCAGCACAACGCTCATCCGCCCGCCGATGCGCGCGGCGACACGCCCGGCTGGCCACGCGCCCAGCCCCATCATCAGCGAGGGCAGCGAGGTGAGCAGCCCCGTCTGACTGTGGTTGAGGTTGAGGTCCGTGCTGATGATGGCCAGCAGCGGCGGCACAGCGAGAATTGATGTGCGCAGGTTGACGCCGACAAAAAGCACCAACACGAAAACGCCGAACGCCACTGCCGCCGAGGTCGCCCGCCACCTGACCGCTTTGCCCTGCGCCACAGCGTTTTCCGCTCCCGCTCGATGCTCTCTGTTCGCTCGACTCGCGCGGTCCGCGTGTGGCGCTCCGCCTCTCGGCGCATGATTCCAACGGCTCGCGTTTCATCTGTATCATACGACGGGCAGCCGTGATGGCGCCGCACGCCATGACCGCCTGATAGACAGCGCCCCGCGCCGGGTGTATGCTGTGGCCGATGCGCAGCGTGACCTGACGATGTACACGTCGGGAGCGGGCGAAAGGAGCGGGCGATATGGAGCAGCCACCGTTGAGCCAGGGAGCCTCCGACTGGACGAACCCTGAAGCGTTGAAAATCGCCTTCGATGAATACAAGTTCCTCTCCGAAGGCACCGATGACATCACCGACCGCAGGCAGACGGTCAACACGCTCTTCGTCTCGATCAATGCGCTCTTTCTGACTGGCGTGGGCTATTTGCTGTTCCAGTTCTTCCAGAGCAGCCACGACGCCGTACCCTTCCTCATCGCGTTCCTGGCGATCTCCATCATCACCTCGTTGATCAACTCGGCGTGGCTGAGCCTGAGCGAGTCGAATCGCAAGCTGGTTGACCTGCGCATCCGCTACCTGAAGCAGCTCGAAAAGCATCTGCGCCAG
>JAICVT010000444.1 GCA_025935235.1 Ktedonobacterales bacterium
AGAGCAACCCCTGGCTGGCAGGCGGCGCTGGCGGTGATCTTGCGCACCTTTGGCCTGTTTGGCGCGGCGCGGCGGCTGGAGGGCGGCGCGCATCGCGCCATCGCGCTGCAGCACGCCGACGAGCGCAGCTTCGTGCTGCGCGTGGTGCAGCCAGGGCTGGCGGGGCTGATGGATGGCTCAGTCTCGACGCTGGCTCCCATCTTCGCCACCGCTTTCCTGACCAATGACCCGTTCAAGGCGTTCCTGGTTGGCCTGGCGACGGCGACGGGCGCGGGCATTAGCATGGCGTTCGCCGAGGGGCTGTCGGACAACGGCGAGCTGACCGGGCGCGGCAGTCCGGTGCTGCGCGGCGGCGTGACCGGCGTGATGACCTTCTTTGGCGGCGCGCTGCACACGCTGCCCTTTCTGATTCCGAATCTGCACACCGCGCTGGTGGCGGCCTACATCGTCGTCGCCGTCGAACTGGTGCTGATCGCGATGATCCGGCACCGCTTCTTCCAGGTCAACTGGGGGCTCTCCATCTTGCAGGTGGTCGGCGGTGGCGCACTGGTCTTCATCGCGGCGCTGCTCTTCGGCCACGCGTGACGCGGCCCTCACCCCTGCCCCTCTCCCAGAGGGAGAGGGGAGTTGTGGTCGCCTGTCGCTATCAGGCGAGACTCGACGGTTTCAACCAATGCGAGATGAAACGCAGGCGAGAGGAGATACCGCCGATGCGCGTCGCGCTACTCTCCGATATCCACGGCAATCTGCTGGCGCTGGAGGCGGCGCTGCGCGAGATCGCCACGCAGCGTGTTGATCAGCTCGCCTGCCTGGGCGACACGACGCTCGCCGGGCCGCAGCCGAGCGCCTGCGCGCAGCGTGTCCGCGAGCTGGGCTGCCCGACCGTGCAGGGCAACTGCGACGTGCTCGCGCTGCGGCTGCGCGCCGAAGGCCCCACGCCTGAACTGATGGGCGCCTACACGCGCTTCGGCGCGTGGGTGGCCGAGATTGATCTCTGGTCGGCGCGCGCGCTGACCGACGAGGACGCCGCCTGGCTGGCCGCGCTGCCGCTGGCCATCACCCTCCCGCTGGATGATGCGGGCGCGACGCTGCTCTGCGTCCACGGTTCGCCGCAATCCTTCAACCATCGCCTGGCGCCCGACACGCCGGAGGAGCAGTTGGCCGAGCGGGTGGGGTCCGTGCGGGCGACCGCGCTCGCCAGCGGCCACACGCACATCCCCATGCTGTGGCGGCTCGGCGACCTCACCATCGTCAACCCCGGTAGCATCGGCCTGCCGATGGCCACCGATGACTCTGGCGCGGTCTACAATCCCGCCGAGTACGCGGAGTACGGCATCCTGACCTGGGAGGCGGGCGCGCTGGGCTGGGAGCCGCGCCGCGTTGCGCTGGACGCCTCCGCTGTGCGCGCGGCGGCGCTGGAAAGCGGCATGCCCCACGCCGACCGCTGGCGCGGCGACTGGACGGTGGGGTAGAGCGAGTGGAATGGGCAGGCGGTACAGGCGGGCGAGATAGGCGACGGGCGGGTAAACCCGCAGGCTAAGGGCGTTCCGCCGCAAAGCCTGCCTTCGCAGGCTGGGACGCGACATGCGCTGTGTCCCAGGCCGCGGAGGCGGCCTTCGCGGCCCGCGGGCCACGTAGCCGCGGGTTTCCCGCCCGTTCTCCCTTCATGATCCGCCCGTCGCTGGTTCCCCCTCGCCGTAGAGGAAGCAGTTGGTCCAGCGGCCGCCGCCCAGGTCAGTGCGGCCGGGGAAGCGCTCGCGGCAGACAGGCATGGCGTGCGGGCAGCGCGGATGGAAGCGGCAGCCGGTCGGTGGAGCGATCAGGCTGGGGATCTCGCCGCGCGCCGAGAGCGGCTTGAGCGCGCCGGTGCGGTCGGGGTCGGGCGCGGCATCAATCAGCAACTGCGTGTAGGGATGCTTCGGCTGCTCGATCACGGCGTCGCTGGGGCCGCCCTCCACCGTCTGCCCGGCGTACATCACCAGCGTCTCATCGGCGAAATAGCGCGCGCTGGCGATGTCGTGCGTGATGTAGAGCACCGCCAGCCGATCTTCGTCCTTCAGCCGCAGCAGCAGATTGAGGATGTCGAGCCGGATCGAGACATCGAGCATCGAGACCGGCTCATCGGCCAGCAAGACCCTGGGCTGCGCCGCCAAAGCCCGCGCGATGGCCACCCGCTGGCGCTGCCCGCCGCTGAGCTGGTGCGGGAACTTGCGCAGGAATTGCTCGGCGGGCGTCAGGCTGACGCGGTTGAGCAGCGCCAGCGCCTGCGTTGTCGCCTCGGCATCGCTCGTCGCGTGGCCGTGGATGCGCAGCGGGCGCGTCAGGTGATAGCGCACGTCGTGGGTCGGGTTGAGCGACGAGAAGGGGTCCTGAAAGACCATCTGCACGTTGCGGCGATAGGCGCGCAGCGCGGCCCGCCCCGACCTGACTGGCTGCCCGGCGTACAGGATCTCGCCGGAGGTCGGCGCGTAGAGCCGCGCCAGCATGCGCGCCACGGTCGTCTTGCCGCTGCCGCTCTCGCCGACCAGCGCTACCGCCTTGCCCGCCGTCAGCGCCAGCGAGGTATCCTCGACCGCATGCACCGCGCGCTGGCGAGCGAACGGATTCCAGCCATGCACAGGAAACAGCTTGCGCAGATGGCGCGCCTCCAGGATTGGCGCGACCGCCGTCACGGCGCGCGGCTGCTCTGGGTTGGGCGCCTGCGACTCAGTGGGCGTCATGGCTCGGCGCTCCTCTCTGTCCGCTCGTCTGCCTGCTCCGCTGCCGCTTCATAGGCGCTGGCGATGGTCGTGAGCGTGGGGATGGCGCGGCTGTAGGTGGGATCATACAGGTGGCAGGCGACCGTCACGCCATCGCTCTCCGCCGCGTCCAGCCCATCGGATGCATCCAGCGGCGCGGGACGCAAGAGCGGAAGGGCGCTCCGGCAGGCGTCGAAGGCCAGCGGGCAGCGCGGATGAAACGCGCAGCCGCTCGGCACGGCGCGCAGATCGGGCGGCGAGCCAGGGATGCCGATGGCGCGGCGGCGCGGCCCCCGCAGCGGCGGGAACGCATGGATCAGCCCATAGCTGTAGGGATGGCGCGGATGCGCGTAGAGCGCGCGGCTCGATCCGCGCTCGACGATGCGCCCGGCGTACATGATGGCGATGGTGTCGGCGAACTCCAGCAGCAGCGAGAGATCGTGCGTGATGAAGATCACCGAGAAGCCAAAGGCGTCGCGCAGGCGCAGAATCTCGGAGAGAATCTCGCGCTGCACCACTACATCCAGCGCGGTGGTTGGCTCATCCATGATGACCACGGCTGGCTCCAGCGCCAGCGC
>JAICVT010000119.1 GCA_025935235.1 Ktedonobacterales bacterium
CGGCGCGGCAACCGAATGCCCATCACCAGCAATACGCCCGCGAAGATGATCGCCATGCCGACGACGATGCCTGGGGTGATCCGCTCGCTGAGGAAGATGGCGCTCCAGATGACACCGAAGACGGGCGCCAGGAACGTCACGCTGAGCGTCGGCACGGGGCCGATGCTGCCGATCAGATAGAAGTAGATCAGGAAGGCGACCGAGGTGCAGCCAATCGCCAGCGCCACCACCGCCCAGGCCACGCCCAGCGTCACGTGCGTCCACGGCGCGGTCGTCGCGGCGATGGGCAGCGCCAGCGGCGCCAACACCACCGCCGCGCCAAGCTGTTGCCCGGTAGAGGAGACCAGCGGCGGCACGCCCGCGAAGGCGCGGCGCGCGAAGTTGCCCGCGATGCCGTACGAGAACGCCGCGGTCAGCGAGGCGCCCACCGCCAGCGCCGTCGTCAGCGACCACGGCAGCGCACTCCAGCCCGTCACCACGGCCACGCCCGCCAGCCCGATGACCAGCCCAACGCCCTTCTTGAGTGTCAGCCGCTCATGCACCCACACGGCGGCCACCAGCGCGCCAAACAGCGGCGTGGTCGCGTTGAGGATGGCCGCCAGCCCGGCTGTCAGGTGCAGCTCCGCCGTGCTGATGAGTGTATACGGGATCGCGCCTTGCAGCGCGCCTATCACCAGATAGCTCTTCCAGCGACGGCGCAGATCGAGGTTGGCGCGCGTCGCGAGCACAAAAAGCAACAGCGCCGCGCCCGCCAGCGCCACGCGCGTCTCGGCCAGTGTTGTCGGGCCGATGGCGGGCGACGCCACGCGGATGAAAAGGAATGCGCCACCCCATAGAGCGGCCAGCGCCAGCAGCGCCCCGAAATCTCGCGCTCTCACCCGAATTTCCTCGCTTCCCTTGCGGGCTGACCCCTCCCTGCCAGCCCACCGGCGCGCTGGTTCACGCGCCTACGGGTGAAACACCGCCATCGCGTCGGCGGTTGCGCTGGAGGCGCCTGATTCGGCTGAACTGGCTGAACTGGTTGATTCGGCGGGCGCGACGGGCCGCACAGTGACCAGATTGCTATGGAAGGTGCTCTGGCCCGCCAGATCGGCCAGCGCATCGGAGGTGGTCGAGTTGATGTTGCGGCCATCGGCGTTGAGGCTGGGCCAGCGCCCCTTGGGTGAGACGGCCACCCCGCGCTGGGTCGTGCTGGTGATGACGGCGCGGAGCTGGCAGGAGCCGCGCGCGCTGCGCACCTCGACCAGATCGCCGTGCGCGATGCTACGCTCGCGCGCGTCCTCGGCGTTCAGCTCGATGAACGGCTCGCCCTCGCGCTTGAGCAGGCTCGGCACATTCGCCATGCTGCTGGAGGTGAAGTGGTGGGCCGCGCCAGAGATCAGCGCCAGGCGGTCATCCTGCCCCGCCGCGCGCCGCTCCGCCCAGCCCGCGTATTCGGCGGCTGGCGTGTAGTCGGGCAGCGGATCAATCCCCTCGGCGGCCAGCCGGTCGCAGCGCAGCTCCACCTTGCCAGAGGGCGTCGGAAAGCGCAGATCGGCGAAGGGAATCGTCTGGCCGGGCGCGAAGTTGAGCGGGACGTAGTTCTCGGCCTTCAGCCGCTCCAGCGTGATGCCCGCCAGCAGCGGATTGGTCGCGCGCGTGGCGTCCAACACTTCGGCGATCACCTCGTCGACCTCCTGCCGCAGCCACGGCTCGTCGTAGCCCATCCCCGCCGCCAGCAGCCGCATCACATCCCAGTTGCTCTTCGCCTCGCCCAGCGGCGCGATGGCCGGCGCGTTGTAGGTCAGGAAGGTCTGGCCATAGGCTTTGTGCAGGTCGGCGTGTTCGAGCTGGGTGGTCGCGGGCAGCACGATGTCGGCCTCGCGCGCGGTGTCGGTCATAAATAGCTCGTGGACGACGGTGAAGAGGTCGTCGCGGCGCAGCCCCGCCAGCACGCGCTGCGTATTGGGCGTCGAGGCAGCAGGGTTGGCGCAGTAGACATAGAGCGACATGATGCGCGGGTCGCTCACCTCGCCGCCCAGCGCCGCGCCCAGCCGGTTGATGTTGATCTCGCGCGGCTCCGGCGGACACTCGCTGGCATGGCCAACCGCCTCGGCGTCCCAGTGGATGTAGCCGCTGGTGCTGTAGGCCAGCCCACCGCCACGCTTGCCGATCTGCCCGGTGATGGCGCTGAGGCAGGCCAGCGCGCGCGCCGTCTGCCCGCCGTTGCCGTGCCGCTGCACGCCATCGGCGAATTTCAGCAGCGATGGCTGTGTCGTTCCGATGCGCCGCCCCAGCGCGATGATCGTCTCGGCTGGCACGCCGGTGATGCTCGCCACACGCTCCGGCGGATACTGCGCCGCGCGATCGCGCAGGTCACGCCAGCCGACGCTGTTGGCCTCCAGCCAGGCCTCGTCGTGCAGCCCCGCGCTGAAGATGACCTGCATCAGGCCGAGCGCCAGCGCCGCGTCAGTGGCGGGCAGCGGCTGGATATGCTCATCCGCCGAGCGCGCGGTGAGCGTGCGGCGTGGGTCCACCACCACGACATAGGAGCCGTTGCGCTGGGCCTCGCGCAGAAACGGCATGTAGTGCGGCCCGGTGCTGGCGGGATTATTGCCCCAGATGACGATCAGCTTGCTGGCGCTCAGGTCGCGCATATCAGGCGCCCAGCGGTCGCCCAGCGTCGCGGAGACGGCGCGCTCGGCGGCGGCGCCACAGATCGCCTCGCTCAGCAGGCCGCTCGCGCCCATGCGGTTCCACAGCCGCTCATCGCAGACGCCGAGCTGCAAGAGCCCCAGCGTACCGCTGTACGAGTAGGGCAGGATCGCCGCCGCGCCATGCTCCGCGATGATCGCCTTCCAGCGGCCGGTGATCTCGCCGATGGCGTCATCCCAGCTGATGCGCTCCCACTCCGCCGCCTCACCCTTCGGGCCGACGCGCCGCATGGGATAAAGCAGCCGGTCGGGGTGATAGACGCGCTCCAGATAGGGACGCACCTTGGCGCAGAGCCAGCCCTGCGTGATGGGGTGGTCGGGCGCGCCGCCGAAGCTGATGGCGCGGCCATCGCGCACCTCGGTGACGGTGGCGCAGGTGTCGGGGCAATCGTGCGGGCACGCCCCACGCACGACGCGCAGCGACGCGCTGGCCTTCCCGTTCGCCTTCCCCTTGGCTGCTGGCTGCGTGGTGGTCATCGCTCTCCCCCGTCTCGGCTCTGGCGCGTATGCGAATGCTTCCTCTGCTTCCTCATCGCATGGTACGCCGCCTCACGCCGCAGGGCAAGGGCCAACCGCCGCGCCCCCTCGCCCGAATTGGCCTGACGTGGCGCCATATCATTAGCGGCGCGAACCCGCGCTGCCTATCACTACTTTCTCTGCCTGAGTTCCCCTCCCTGGAGGGGAGGGGGCAGGGGGAGAGGTTCCGCGCGCCGAGCTCACACGCTCGCTTTCGCATAGGCAAGCGTATGCCCATCAACCTCCGGCAGATCCAGTTGACGAGAGATGCGAAACAGAATCCACTCTTCCAAGACCTCGACAAGTTCCTGTCGCGCCGCCTCAAGCGTCGCCGCATTCGACCACACGCCCTGAAAGCTGGGGATCTCCCCGAAATATGTGCCATCTTCGATCTGCTCATAGACGGCGTGGCTCATCGCGGCTTGTAGGTATTCGGCGAACATGCGCGCGCTCCGATCCCGTTGCGTTCCGATGTGGATACGTCCTGCCCGTATTGTCGCTTCTGGGCGCGGAGAACGCAACGCCATGACTCAGCGCTAGTTCGCGCCCGCCACGCCGCGCGCCAGCCGCGCCTCGATGCGCTGCGAGGCGAGGGCCAGGCTGTAGCAGAGGATGAAGTAGATCACTAACTCCATCCCATACAGCCCCCAGCGGATCAGCGAGTTGGAGATGGCCTGCGAGAGCGTGAAGGTCTGGAGCGAGAGCTCGAAGACGCCAAGCACCTGCCAGAAGGAGCTATCCTGGATGCAGGTGATGAAGTTATTGGTCAGCGGCGGCGTCATAATGCGCAGCGCCTGTGGCAGCGTGATGTAGCGCGCGATCTGGAGCTGGCTCAGCCCCAACACCTGCGCCGCCTCCACCTGGCCGTGGTCCACCGCCTCGATCCCCGCGCGGATGACCTCCGAGAGGTAGGCGCCGTAGTTGAACGAGAGGCCGATGATGGCGAAGAAGATGTTGCTGACGCCCTGACTGGGGAAGAGCGTGTTCGAGTTGAGCCCGGTCAGCAGATTGTAGACCGCCGTGTCGGCGTTGAAGTTGAAGAGGTAGAGCAGCAGGAAGCGCGCGCCATAGAACCAGACGAGTAGCTGCAAGAGCAGTGGCGTGCCGCGAATCGTCTCGACATAGAACGTGCTGACGCTGCGCAGCAGGGCATTGCGCGAGATGCGCGCGAAGGCTGTCGGCACGGCCAGGAGCATCGCCAGCACGATCGAGACGAGCGAGCCAATCAGCGTGATGAGCGTGGCATTCAGCAGGAGCGGCGCGTTCTGGACCACCGTGCGAATCAGGATCTCCATCGTTCGTCTCTCCCCACGCTAGCTCTTGAGGCCCGACAGTGGTCGCGGCGCGCCGACTGGCGCTGGCTGCGGCGGGCGCGCAGCGCCCCTGCCACGCCCCAGCGCGCGACCCAGCAGCCGCAGCAGCGCGGCGACGCCGTAGACAGGGATGCCCAGCAGCAGCATCAGCCCCACCAGCAGCGCCAGCGTGAAGAGCAGCGCCACGATGATCTTGCCGAGCAGCGAGCCGAGCGCGTCCAGCGAGATCCCCACCGCCAGCGCGCCCGCCAGCCAGCCCACCGCCAGCGAGCCGCCCAGCGCCTGTCCGGTCAGCGCGGTCAGGTCGCGCCCCTGGCCGAAGCTGTGGCCACGCAGCCGCGCCTCCAGCGCGCGCGCCACGCGCCCCAGCGGCAGGCTCAGCGCGAGGTAGAGCAGCGCGGCGATGCCGAAGAATTGCCAGGTGTAGGCCGGGAAGTGGCGCACCAGGCCGTTCGTCTGCGCCGTCAACTCGACCACCGCGATCAGGCTGAGGATCGAGGAGTCCTTGAACATGTAGATCAGATCGTTGATGACGGTGGGCAGCGAAATCGGGATCATCTGCGGAACCAGAATCAGGCGCAGCGTCTCCCAGCGCCCCAGGCCGAGCGTGATCGCCGCCTCGCTCTGGCCGCGATCAATGGCCGCCAGCCCGGCGCGCAGATTCTCGCACTCGTAGGCGGCGTAGTTGATGACCAGCGTGGCGATGCCCGCCGTGAAGGGGTTGACCAGCCATTGCGGCAGAAAGGAAAGCCCCCAGTAGATGGACATCATCTGCACCAGCAGCGGCGTGTTGCGGATGAACTCGACGAACGCGCGCGCTGGCAGCCGGATGACGCGCAGCCGCGACTGCGACATCTGCGCGAGGATGAAGCCGCTCAGCAGCGCCAGAGGCATCGAGATGAAGCAGAACTCGATAGTGGTGGCCAGACCTTGCAGGAAGAAGGTCCAGTAGGGCTGGCCGAAGTGGTTGGCGCCCGCGAAGCCGACGAAGAACAGCGTCTGGATGAAGTGGATGACGCCGTGAAAGATCGTCCCGAAGTCAAACAGCGGCGCGCTGGAGGAAGTCTCCTCCTTGTCGAAGGCCGCCAGGATCAGCGAGCCGCCCAACCCGAAGACCAGGATGATACCCAGGAACATCGCCAGGAAGCGCAGGCTGGCAAATGACTTCTTCATTCGGTGTCCCAATCAGTCCCAAACGGCGAGTGAAACGGCGTCGCGGCGCACTGGACGGCAGGAGCGCCGTGGGCCGCATTCCCGCATGCGGGGATACAGCCCACGGCGACTCAGTTCAGGCGAACCGCCACTACTCCCCTACTTGGTGGGCAGCGGCGGGCAGTTCGCCGCATTGGTGGGATGATCTGGCAGGAAGTTGCCGATGCAGGCCTGCGAGTCATTCCACATGCCGTACTTCTCGAAGATCACCTGTCCGCTGGGGCCAGCGTTGTAGGCGCCACCGTCCTCGTAGATCTTCTGCAGCGTGCCGTTGTTGTACAGCACCTCGATCGCCTTGTTGACCTCAGCCATCAGCGTCGGCGTGTTGGGATTGTTGGGATCGAACGCGATGCCGTAGTAGCCGGGGTCCAGTGGGCCGCCGACGATCTTGTAGAGGCCGCTGGGATCATTGCCGCCATACCACTCGGCGATTGGCGTATCAATGAACATGGCGTCCACGCGGCCCGATTGCAGGTCGGTGAAGGGCGTCGGGTTGTCGGTCAGCGTCTCGTTGATCTTGTCGCTCGGGTGGGCGGCGTTATAGGCGTCCATCACGTTCTGGGCCTCGTAGCCGCTGCCCGTCTCGACCTTCTTGCCCGCCAGGTCGGCGAAGCTGTTGATGGTGGTATTGGTCTTGAGCACCACGATGGACTGTGTGTAGACGTAGTAGGGGATGCTGAACTTGGCGCCCGCCTGGATGTTGTCTGACGTGATCTCCAGGCCATTCATAAAGAAGTCGAATTGCTGCGAGGCCAGCCCCTGCTGCCAGTTCGACCAGGTGATCTGCGTTGGGATCTCCTGCGCGCCCATCAGCTTGGCCATCGCGTTGGCGATGTCAACCTCGTAGCCGTAGTAGGCCGCGTTGGGGTTGTTGGCGTCCTTCGGCACGATGTAGGGCATGCCGCCGGTCGAGTCTTCGCCCCACTTGAACTGGCCTGGAATCAACGTCCCCGCGTTGCCGACGTGTACGGTGCTGGTGGCGCTGGGCGGCGGGGTCGAAGCGTTGCCCGTGCCGCAGGCGCCGAGGAGCATGACCAGCGCCAGCGCGGGCGCTACCAGGGCGAATACTCGTTTGCGAGGCGCGCGGAGATGACGGAATGGGATCATAACCTGCCCTTTCTCTGGCTTGCGGGGTCTGCGTGACGGGCGCCTGGCCCGTCTGTCTGTGGCGCCATTGGCCAGACAACTACTCCACGGAGCGCCGCCCTCCAGATTTGGCGCGCTCGGCGCTTCAGCGTGCGAGCGACGCGCGCTAGATCGCGTGCAGCACACGATCGAGGAAGGCGCGCGTGCGCTCGTTCTCTGGCTGAGTGAATACCTGCTCCGGGTCCCCTTGCTCGATAATGCGGCCTCCATCGAAGAACACCACGCGGTCCGCCACGGAACGGGCGAATCCCATTTCGTGCGTCACCACCACCATCGTGCGGCCTTCCTCGGCCAGTTCGCGTATCACGCGCAAGACCTCGCCGACCAGCTCCGGGTCGAGCGCCGAGGTTGGCTCGTCGAAAAGCATCGCCTTCGGGTTCATCGCCAGCGCGCGGGCGATCGCCACGCGCTGCTTCTGCCCGCCAGAGAGCTGGCCAGGGTAGGCGTCGGCCTTGTCGGCCAGGCCCACCTTGGCGAGCAGCGTGCGCGCCTGCTCCTGCGCCTGCTCGCGTGTCTGCTTGCGCACGCGCATCGGCGCGAGCGTGATGTTATCGAGCACGCACATGTGCGGAAAGAGGTTGAAGTTATAAAAGACCATGCCCAGCTCGCGGCGCACAAAGCTGAGCTGGGCATGCGAGAGATCCGAGGTGAGTTGCTGACCGTCAATGGTGATGATGCCGCTGGTCGGCGTTTCGAGGTAGTTGATGCAGCGGATCAGGGTGCTCTTGCCCGAGCCGCTCGGCCCGATCACGGCCACGCACTCGCCGCGCTTGACCGCGAAATCAACATCTTTGAGCACATGCCGCTCGCCAAAGTATTTGTTGAGTCCGCGCGCCTCGATCATCAGCGCGCCATCGGCGCCGCCCAGGCTCGCCTGTTGCGCGGACGCGGTGGAAGCTGCGGCGCCGGGTGTCGGCAGGTCGCTATTGGCCATGCTGCGCCCCTCGCTGAAGGTGTTGTCCGGCGAAGTGGTCCGGTCGGATAGCCAGGCAGCCGCCGACAAGCTGGCCGACGCCGTTGACGAATCCTGACGGATGCTGACGGATGCTGAACTCTACTACGCCGCGCGCATGCGCTTCGCTCACGCTCGCTCATTCCACGTCGCAGTGCGCCAGCATGGGCGCAGTATACAGCAGGCGCCGCATCTTGGATACCGGCGCCCATTGGCCACCATGTCCAACATTCGTCGGCATACCGTGAGCGGGCTGTGCAGCGCGTTCGCTAGCCCAGCGCGCGCGTGACCGTCTCGGTGGCGCGCATGCCATAGCGCGCCAGCTCACGCAGGAAGTCCAGCGGATCGAAGAGCAGCTCGGCGCCGTGCGCGCCCGTCAGCCGCGCCGCGCCGCTCGCCAGCAGGATGCCCGCGATGGCCAGCGGGACGCCCGTATCAATATCGCCCGCCCCCACGCCCCAGGGGCGATACGGCGAGACGACCATCTCCTCCACCAGGCGCACGGGCGCGCCATCGCGCGTCCCCTCGGCGATCACGCGCAGCACATCACAATCGCTCGGCTCGCTCGGCTCGCTCGGCTCGGCGCTGGCGGCCGCAGACTGCTGGGCGGCCAGCAGCGCCACCATCAGCTCGCGCGGGGCCACGCGCACGCTGGCCCCGCGTTTGGGGCCGCGCGCCTCGACTGGCTCGGTCGCGGCGAGGCCAAGCTCGACCAGCAGCCGAAGTTGCGCCAGAAACGCGGGCGGGAAGGCGATCTTGAATGAGGCGTGGCGCAGGCCGCGCTCGCCAAATGAGACAGGGAAGAGCGCCACCTCCGAGTGCAGCGTGTACATCGCCGCCGTCCGCCCGACCGGCGCGGGGAACTCGATTTCCTCCACGCCGCTCATCGGCGCGGCCTCGCTCCAGGCGCCATCACTGTAGACCATCGGCGGCAGCGTACACTCGTCGAAGATCGTGCGGATCGAGTAGGGTGGGATGAAGCGCGCCTCCGCTGGGCGAGCGTCGCCGCAGCCGATGCGCACATCGAGCCGCTCGACGCGGTCCAGCCCGTCCGCCGCGACGCGCGCCAGCAGATTGGTGACACCAGGCGTGCTGCCGATGCCCAGCGCAGCGGCGATGCCCGCCTCGCGGAAGGCGCCATCCAGTTCATACTGGCGGCGCGTCATGTGAAAGAGTCCGCCCAGATCGGCATAGGGGACACGGGCGGCAAGCGCGGCGCGCATCACATCGAGATTGAAGGTATAGTCGGTCGCGTTCAGCACGGCGTCGGCGCCCTCCAGCAGGCGCGTGGTAGCCGCGAGATCGCGCACGTCGCAGCCAACCACGCTGACCTTCTGGCGGCCAGCGTCTAGCGCCGCCACCGCGCGCTCCGCCGCCTCCACCCGCGCATCGCCGACGATGACCTGCGAGACGCGTTCATCTTCGGCCAGCGCGCGCACGGTGATGCGGCCCATCGCGCCGCCGCCAAGCACTACCAGACGCACAGGCGACCTCTCTGTCGCGCCAGTCCGGCGCGCAATCACTGAAGGAGTAGCTTTGTAGGGCGCGCGGAACCTCTCCCCCTGACCCCCTCCCCTCCGAGGGAGGGGGAACCGACGGCAAGCGACCGCATCGTTGGCCAGCGTTTCAATGCCCGATTGGGCGCATGTCATCGCTGGCCCTGCGCGGTACGCCTGCCCAAGATTCCCCTCCCTGAAGGGGAGGGGGCAAGGGGAGAGGTCGCGCCACCCGCTTGCCAATAGCTCCCCCCTCTCCTCGCGGGAGAGGGGGGGCTGAGCGGGCGAGGTTATAGCGCCGCAGCGGCAGGGCTGACGCGCTTCTTGCCGCCAGCGCTGACGTGCGAAGATACCGGAGCGGCGGTTGGCAGCGCCGCCGGAATCTCGACCGGAATCTCGACGCTGGTCACCGTGACCGTTTCGCCGCTCACGGGCGCGCTGGAGACCGACTTGAGCGTATCTTCGAGCCGGTTGAGCGTCTCATCAATCTCGTCATACTCGATCACCAGCGGCGGCTCGATGCGAATCGTCTGCGCGTTGGTGAGCGTGCCAGAGATCAACACGCCGCGCCGGAACAGCCCCGACGAGACCTTGTAGCCCACCTCGGCGTCGTGGAAGTGCTGCCCGATCAGCAGCCCCTTGCCGGTGATCTTCTGATAGATATCGCTGTAGCGCGCCGCCAGCGGCTGCAACCGCTGCATGAAGTACTCGCCCTTCTCGGCGGCCTGGCGTGGCAGATCTTCCTCCAGCACCACGTTGATCGTGGCGATAGCCGCCGCGCAGGCCAGCGGATTGCCGCCTGTCGTGGTGGTGTGGAAGAACGGGTCGTCAATGAACGGCTGCCAGATGCGCTGCGAGGCCATGAAGCTGCCGATCGGCATCACGCCGCCGCCCAGCGCCTTGGCCGAGCAGATGATGTCAGGCGTGACATTCCAGTGGTTGACGCCCCACAGCGCGCCGGTGCGGCCCAGGCCGGTCTGCACCTCGTCGGCGATCAGCAGCACCTCGTACTCATCGCAGAGCGCGCGCAGCCGTGGCCAGAAATCGTCGGGCGGCACGATGGCGCCCGCCTCGCCCTGCACTGGCTCCATCACCACCGCCGCAATGTCGTTGCCGACCTCTCGCGCGATGCGCAACTGCTGCTCCACCGCGTCCGCGTCGCCATAGGGAACGTGGTAGACATTCGGCAGCAGCGGCATGGCGGGCTTGCGGAACTTGGCCTTGCCCATCAGGCTGAGGCTGCCCGCCGTCTTGCCGTGGAAGCCGCGCACCGCCGCGATGAAGCCGCTCTTGCCGGTCGCCGCCTTGGCGAACTTCATCGCCCCTTCGACGGCCTCGGTTCCGCTGGAGACGAAGAAGGCGTACTGGATGTCGCCCGGCGTGATCTTGGCCAGCAGATCGGCCAGCATGCCGCGCGGCCAGTCGAGCAGTTCCTGCGTGGGCATCGGCGCGCGGTCGAGCTGCGCCTTGACGGCGGCGATCACCTTCTGGTGCGACCACCCCAGGCTGAGCAGCCCATAGCCGCCCAGACAGTCAATGTAGCTGCGGCCCAGCACATCGGTGAAGGTCGCGCCGCGCCCGCTCCACTCGACGGC
>JAICVT010000327.1 GCA_025935235.1 Ktedonobacterales bacterium
ACATCCTCGGCCAGATGCGCGCGGCGCGCGAGCGCTCGGGCGAGCCACAGCTGCTGATGGGCGACTTCAACAGCCTGCCGCCGGGCGAGCGCCTGCTGGCCTCGCAACTGCTGCTGCACGCCGCGCGCAACGACGCCCGCCGCGCCCAGGGCCACGATCTGACCGGACAGCCCGGCGTCAAGCGGGTGCTGCCCAGGCCGCTGCGCCCGCTGGCTGGCGCGCTGCTACGCATGGTCAGCCTGCCGGGGCTGGGGCGCGCCAGCGACGCCATCATCGCCGTCTACACGCCGCGCGCTGTCGTGCGGGCGACGCGCGCAGCTGGCCTGGTTGACCTCTACACCGTCGGGCGCCCCGACCCGCGAACCCGCGAGATGAGCTGCCCTGCCGAGCGCCCCGCCGGGCGCATTGACTACATCTTCGCCAGCCCCACGCTGGCCGAGGGACTGGTGGCCTGCGACCTGCTGGCCGACGCGCCAGATTGCCCCGTTACGCGCGCTTCCGACCATCGCCCCGCGCTAGCCACGCTGGCGCTCCCGGAGCGCTGAGGGTGGCGAGAGCGGCCAGCGGTTGAAACCGCGCCTGAAGGCGGCCCGCCACAAGACCCGCCTGCGCGGGTCCACATCCGGTTTCCTCGCGTCCGCGTAGGCGGACGTAGTGGGCGCAGCCCTTCAGACGCGGTTTCAACCGCCCGTCTCCTACCGGCTACTCCGCCTCGATGGCCACGACGCCCTCTGGCTCGCAGCGGAAGCGCCTGACGGTCAGCCGACCATCGGCGATGGCGCGCTCGACATCGTGAGGATGCAGCTCGACCTGCTCGTTGAAGGCGTAGTTGTAGGGCGGGTTGGGAACGCCGATGAAGGTGGCCGCGCTGTTGTTGCGGCTCTTCAGCGCCAGAAAATAGCCCGGCTCGGCGATGACGCGATAGGGCGTCTCGTCGGCCTCGATCTCATAGACCAGCAGCTCGCCCGACGCCTGATTCAGCACGTGAATCTCGCATTGCCCGCCGACGGCCACATAGGTGCTGGTGCGCGACGTGTGGCCGTGGTAGCCCTTCAGGGCTCCAGGCGTGACGGTCGAGATGTAGACCAGCGTCTCGACCCGCCGATCCTGCTTGCCCTCGTTCTCGCGCAGATCCTGGTAGTTCTTGGCGATCTCGATGATCTGGCCATTCGGGTCGCCCGCTGCATCCCTGGTGGGAACGCACTTGCACGGCTCGACGATCGGCGCGGCGGTCGGCTCCGGCATCTCCAGTTGGCCCGTAGGATCGGTATAGGGCAGGTAGGGCAGTCGCATCGGCTGGTCATCTCCTCTGGCGGCGCATGATTCCCGTGATTCTGGGCCTGATTCCTGGCTCGTCAGCCATGAGTCTAGAGGAGCGGCTCGCCAGATGTCAATTCATCCCCGACCATCCACACTCGCCCCGGCGGAGGCTGTGCGCTTCCCGCTCTCCTTGCGGCGCGGCTGGAAGGTGAGCTGGCCATCCCGCGCGTCCACCAGGATGTCGGCGCCGTCGTCGAAGGTTGCTTGCAGCAGGCGCAGCGCCAGCGGCTGCGTGATCTCGCGCTGGATGACGCGCCGCATGGGCCGCGCGCCATAGACCGGGTCGAAGCCCACCGCAGCCAGATGCTCGCGCGCGGCGGGGGTCAGCTCCAGCGTCATGCGGCGCTCGGCCAGCCGGGCGCGCAGGTCGCGCAGTTGCAGCTCGACCATCTGGCCCATCTGCGCCTGATCCAGCGCGTGGAAGACGATCACCTCATCAATGCGGTTGAGCAGCTCGGGGCGCAGCGCCTGGCGCAGCGCCTCCAGCACACGCCGCTCGATCTCGTCCCACGGCAGCCCACGCTCGGTGATGACCTCGCCGCCCAGGTTCGAGGTCATAATGACGATCACATTACGGAAGTTGACCACGCGCCCCTGGCCATCCGTCAGGCGGCCATCGTCCAGCAACTGCAGCAGCACATTCAGCACGTCGGGCGCGGCTTTCTCGACCTCATCGAACAGCACGACGCTGTAGGGGCGGCGGCGCACGGCCTCGGTGAGCTGGCCTGCCTCCTCATAGCCGACATAGCCCGGCGGCGCGCCGATCAGCCGGTTGACCGTGAACTTCTCCTGATACTCGGACATATCAATGCGGATCATGGCGCGGTCGTCATCGAAGAGGAACTCGGCCAGGGCGCGCGCGGTCTCGGTCTTGCCAACGCCGGTCGGGCCGAGGAAGAGGAAGCTGCCCAGCGGGCGGTTGGGGTCCTGCAACCCCGCGCGGGTGGCGCGCACGGCGTTGGCCACCGCGCTCAGCGCGTGATCCTGCCCGATGACGCGCTGGCGCAGGCGATCTTCCATCTTCAGCAGCTTGTCCGCCTCGCCCTGCATCAGCCGCGTGACGGGGATGCCCGTCCAGGCGCTGACCACCTCGGCGATGTCCTGCTCATCCACCACATCCTTGACTAGCGATGGCCGCTCGCCCGCCGCCTCGCGCGCCTGAATCGCCTCCTTCAGCCGCTGCTCGATCTGCGAGGCGTTGTAGCGCAGCTCGGCGATCTGCTCCCAGTCGTAGCGCGCCTCGGCCTGCTCCAGCGCGGTGCGCGTGGCGTTCAACTCCTCTTGCAAGCCGCTCACCGCGTTCAGCTCGTCGAGGTCCCGCCGCCAGCGCGCCTGGAGCTGGTCGCGCTGCTGGCGCAGGTCGGCCAGCTCGCGTTCGAGGCGTTGCAGCCGCTCCTGCGAGTCCGGATCAGTCTCCTTGCGCAGCCCCACCGCCTCCACTTCGAGCTGCATGGCGCGGCGGTTGACCTCATCCAGCTCGCGCGGCATGCTGGTCGCCTCCATGCGAATCCTGGAGGCGGCTTCGTCAATCAGGTCAATCGCTTTGTCGGGCAGGTAGCGATCGCTGATGTAGCGATGGCTCAGCGTGGCCGCCGCGACGATGGCGGCGTCTTTGATGCGCGTCTTGTGATATTGCTCGTAGCGCTCGCGCAGCCCACGCAGGATGGAGATGGTGTCCTCGACGCTCGGCTCACCGACGTAGACTGGCTGGAAGCGGCGCTCCAGCGCGGCGTCCTTTTCGATATGCTGGCGATACTCATCCAGCGTGGTCGCGCCGACCATGTGCAGCTCGCCGCGCGCCAGCAGCGGCTTGAGCATGTCGGAGGCGCCCATCGCGCCCTCACCAGCGCCCGCCCCGACGACGGTGTGCAGTTCATCGAGAAAGACGATGATCTGGCCCGCCGCATCGGTGATCTCTTTGAGCGCCGACTTCAGCCGCTCCTCGAACTCGCCACGCAGCTTAGCGCCCGCGACCATCGCGGCCAGGTCCAGCGCGATCAGCCGCTTGTCCTTCAGCGCCTCTGGCACGTCGCCACGTGCGATGCGCTGGGCCAGCCCCTCGACAATCGCCGTCTTGCCGACGCCCGGCTCGCCGATCAGCACCGGATTGTTCTTGGTGCGCCGCGCCAGCGCCTGAATCACGCGGCGCACCTCGTCGTCGCGCCCGATGACGGGATCGAGGCGCCCTTCACGCGCCAGCGCGGTCAGGTCGCGACCGTAGCGGGCCAGCGCGCTGGCGGACTGCCCCGCGTTTTCTTCGGCGTTCCCTGATGGGTTCTCTGGATTCGGCGCCGTCATGCGCTGGCCTCCTTGCTTCGTGCGCAGGTCGCGCAGGTCCGCCAGCAGCGCGTCGTGGCCGAGGTCGAATTCGTCCATGATGCGCGCGACATCGCCGCCGGTCTGGCTATCCGCCAGCGCGAGCAGCAGATGCTCAGGCGCGATCTCGGCGTCGCCCAGCGCGCGGGCGTCATCCTGGGCGCGCTCCAGCGTGGCGCGCAGACGCGGAGAGACGCTCAGCGGCGGCCGCGCGCCCGTGACCACCGGCAATGGCTCCAGAGCGCGCTCGACCGCCCGCTTCACCACGTTGGGGCGGGCGCGCTGACGCTCCAGCAGCGCCCGCACAGCCGATGGCGGCGCATCCATCAGCGCGAAGAGCAGATGCTCTGGCTCCATCTGGTTGTGGCGGCGCGCTTCGGCCAGCCGCTGCGCGCTGGCCAACGCCTCGCGCGCCTGCCCGTTATAGAGTTGGGGATCCAAACGACCACTTCCTCCTTGAAGCGCGCTGGTAGGGCAATCATCCCGTGTGGCCCGCCCTCAACGGGCGGGTAAACCCGCAGGCTAAGGGTGTTCCGTCTCCAAGGCAGCCCTCAACGGGCAGGCTTGGAGATGATAGGCGCATCCCAGGCCCCGCAGGCGGCCTTCGCGACCCGCAGGCCACCTGGCTTGCGACTTCAGCCGCCCGGCGCTGCTCCCCACTCCCGCCGCGCGGGAGTGGGGGCGCGTCACCCGCCCTGCTGGCTGATCGAGGATTGCAGCGCCTGCTGGATCTGCTGCTGGATCGTCTCGCGCACAGGTTGCAGGGCGTTCTCGATCTGCTGGCGCATGGCGTCGTAGGTCGGCTGCATGGCCTGCGCCACCTGCTGCTGCATCTGCTGCTGAAGCTGCTCGCGCACCGGGTCGAGCGCCTGCGTCACCTGCTGCTGAAGCGACTGGCGCAGGGGATCGAGCGCCGGGTCGAGCTGCTGCTGGACGGTCTGCGCGATCTGCTGGCGCAGCGACTCCAGAATCGGCTGCACCGATTGCGTGATCTGCTGCTGCAAGCCACCGAGCAGCGCGTTGGTATCACCCTGCCCCTGCTGCGTCTGTTGCGCCTGCTGATCTTGCTGACCCTGCCATTGCTGGCTTTGGTCGCCCTGCTGATCGCCCTGCTGATCGCCCTGCCACTGCTGGCCCTGGTCGCCCTGCTGCGCCTGCTGGCCCTGGTCGCCCTGCCACTGCTGGCCCTGGCCGTCTTGCTGGCCCTGATTGCCTTGCTGATCGCCCTGCCATTGTTGACCCTGATCGCCCTGCTGATTGCCTTGCTGATCACCTTGCCACTGCTGGCCTTGTTCATTCTCAGATGTTGCGTATTGCTCGGACACCGTGGCCCTCCCTTTCCGATGAATCAATGGAATCAATCGCGCCCGCGCG
>JAICVT010000480.1 GCA_025935235.1 Ktedonobacterales bacterium
ACGCGGGCAACATGGCGCTCACTTCTTGGTCTACCGCTTGCAGCACTTCCTGACGATTCATGGTCGGTCACTCCTATGCGCTCCCACGGACACGTTGCGCTTGCCGTGGTGGTGCGGCAGAATGCAGGCCATGAATCGCGGTCTCTTCACCCCCGGCCAAAAACTGTCATGAAGTCAGGGGGGAGGGGCTGGGGGTGGGGGCGCGCCCGCGCAGAACCCGCGATCTCATGGTATGCTTGATAGGCGCCCGCACATGGATGCGGACCACGCCGCTCGCCTGGCGCGCATCGGCCTGATAGCGCCCGATAGCGCCCGGCGTCGCCTGGAGCGGCCTGGAAAGGCCCGCTGTGGCCTGATGCGAGTATGGAACGCATGCTAAGCCCACACGGTATCAAGTTCGAACATCAACACATGATTCAGCGGCGCCGCTGCTCGATCTGCGCGCGCAAGCTCGAACAGACCGCCTTCTACCTCACCGAGGGCGAGGACGCCCCCGAACCCCAGCAGGCATGGCTGCTCTGCGCCGAATGCAACGCCGCTGTGCAGGTGGAGCTGGCGCGGGCCGACCTACATTCTCCCGTGCGCACACGTGTCGCAGTGGGGCTGGTGGCCAGCGCGCGCAGCCCCGACAATCGCCCCCATTGGTGGCAGGAACGCTACTGGGATGAGCTGGACGACCGCGTGGGCAATCGCCTGCTGATCTGGTTCATCCTGATCGTCGCATTCGCGCATGTCGGCTTCTTCCTGCTGCTGGTGCTCGTGCCGCTGCTCGTCCACTGAGGCGCGCCCCCTCCCCCAGCCCCTCCCCCGCCGAGGCGGGAGCGGGGAGTCACGCTACCTCATGCTGCGTAGTGTGCGTCAGTTTGCTTCGTGTTGCAACGCTAGCCCTGTATACTCTGTACTTAACAGAGAGCAGTCGCCCAGCAGGAGATACCCGGGAGATACCCAGGAGATGCGCAGATGAGCAGTTCGCCGGTCGCGCCGCCTCCTTACGTCCGCGGTCAGCCCGCCAGCCCGCCGCCCTATTATGGAACGCTGATCGTGCGCGGGCCAGCCTGGCGCAGTCGCTTCGCGCAGGGTGACCGCATCCCACTCTTCCGACCAGAGATCCACATCGGTAAGCTCGCGTCCAACGACATCATGGTCACCGACCCATACACCTCGCGCAACCACGCGGTCATCCGCTGGGCGCCGCAAGGCTATGTCCTTGAAGACCTGCGCTCGACCAACGGCACATTCGTCAACGGCCAGCGCATCAGCGGGCCGATGCTGCTTCAGCCGGGGCAGACGATTCGCATTGGACAGACGGAGATGACGTTCTACGCGCTGCAAGGCGATGGCCGCGCCATCCCCGGCTACGCGCCCGCCGCGCCGCCCGCTGGCTATGCGCCGCCGTTCGCCGCCCAGGCGCCCGCCGCGCCGATGGCGCCAACCGCCGCACAGCAGCCCTTCCAGTACGTGGATCGTGGGCTGCCAGCGGGCCAGGGCCTTGGCGGCTGGATCGGCCTGGAGTGGCGCAAGCACTACTGGAAGGTGCTGATCGTCGGGCTGATCCTGCTGTTCATCTCCGAATACCTGCTCAACAACGTACTCGGCGAGCCAGCGCTGCTCTTCGTCATCCCGATCGCCTCGGCGCTGATGCCCATCACCTTCTTCATCTACTGCTGGGATAGCGACTACCTCTCTGACATGCCGCGCTGGATACCGTGGGGCGCGTTCATCAGCGGGGCGCTGCTGGGGGTGACGCTGGCCTTCGTGCTGGAGTTGATCTTCGTCAACGGCGATTCGCTCGGCGCGGCGCTGGCGATTGGCTTGATCGAGGAGAGCTGCAAGGCGCTGGCGGTCGTCTGGTTCCTGCGCAATCACCGCCTGCACAGCGAGATTGATGGCGTCATCCTGGGCGCCGCGGCTGGCGCGGGCTTCGCTACGCTCGAAACGGCGCTCTACGCGCTGACCGCTTATCTGGGCGGCTTTCAGGATGGCGGCGGCGTCGCGGCGGTCAACCAGACGCTGCTGCTGCGCGGCCTGCTGGCGATCTTTGGCCACGTCACCTGGACGGCAATCGTCGTCGGGGCGATCTGGCGCGACCGCGGCCAGCGCACTTTCCGCCCGACCTTCGGCGTGCTGCTGGCCTTCGCCATCGCGGTCCTGCTGCACGCCCTGTGGGATGGCGTGCCGATCGTCGGCATGCTGATCGCGGCGGTGGTAGGCCTCTGGCTGCTGCGCTTCTTCCTGCGCGAGGCGGTCTCGCGCGCCAAGTTTGGCCCCTACGCGCCGCCGCCGCGTCCGCTGGCGCTGGCGCTCGGCGCCTATGTCTTCCATCCGTTCCGCGATCCCGCGCCGCGCCCGGTCGCGCCGCCCGCTGGCTCGTTCACCGGCGCGTGGCAGATCTCGCCAGTCGCGGTAGCGCCGTATGCCGCGCCGCAGGCGTATCCCGCCGCACCGCAGTATCCGCCGCAGTATGCGCCGCAGTATCCGCCGCCTGCTCAGCCGCCCGCGCAGGCTGCAGCGCCAGGGCTGCAACCGCGCGTCTGCGTGCACGGCCACACGACCACCGATCCCGCCGCGCGCTTCTGCCGGGTCTGCGGCGCACCGCTCGGCGGGTGAGCGCGCCCTCACCCCAGCCCTCTCCCAGCGGGAGAGGGAGCAGGAGGTGTTTCCTGGGGCGACGTTTATTCGCGCTAGCGCAACGGAGGATACAGCGTCATCGGATTCCCCTCGCCCTTTGGGAGAGGGGTGGGGGTGAGGGCGACTCGGTGTACAATGCAGGCGCGAGGAACGCCGCAGCCCCACACGCCGCTTCCATCAATGTGACCAGGCGAGA
>JAICVT010000073.1 GCA_025935235.1 Ktedonobacterales bacterium
ATGCAGGAGACGCGGACGGCCGGCATCGTAGCGGATCGGCTGCGCGCCGCGGGCTATGAGGTAACAACGGGCATCGGCAAGACAGGCGTGGTGGGGCTGCTGCGCAATGGCGACGGGCCAGTGGTGATGCTGCGAGCCGACATGGATGCGCTGCCAGTGAAGGAAGCCACTGGGCTGCCGTACGCGAGCACGGTGACGGCTACCGATCCCAGCGGCGCGACCGTGCCGGTGGCGCATGCCTGCGGCCACGACATGCACGTTACGTGTCTGGTCGGGGCGGCGACGCTGCTCGCGCAGTCCCGCGAGGCGTGGCGCGGCACGGCGCTGGCGCTGTTCCAGCCAGCGGAGGAGACGGCGGCGGGCGCCCAGGCGATGATAGATGATGGCCTCTTCAAACGCTTCCCCAAACCGGCGGTCGTCCTCGGCCAGCACGTCATGGTGATGCCCGCTGGCGACCTCGGCTGGCGCGCAGGCGTCATCACCTCCGCCGCTGATAGCCTGCAAATTCAGCTCTTCGGACGCGGCGCCCACGGCTCGATGCCACAGGCCAGCATTGATCCCGTCGTGATGGCTGCGGCGACCGTGCTGCGCCTGCAAACCATCGTCTCGCGCGAGGTCGCGCCGACCGAGGCCGCCGTCCTCACGGTTGGCGCGCTGCAAGCCGGCGCCAAGGAGAACGTCATCCCCGACGAGGCGACCATCAAGCTGAACGTCCGCACTTTTGACGAAGGCGTGCGCAAGCGCGTACTCGCCGCGATCCGGCGCATCGTCAAGGCCGAAGCGCAGGCCTCGGGCGCGCCCAGACCACCCACCTTTACCCCGCTGGATCGCTATGCGCTCGTCACGAACGACGCGGCGGCGACCAGGCGGGTCGTGGACGCCTTTCGCAAGCGCTTCACCGACCAGCGCGTGGTCGAGACGGAGCCAACCTCGGCCAGCGAGGACTTCGGTTTGTATGGTACGGAAGGGCATTTCCCATCAGTGTTCTGGTTTGTCGGCTGCACCGACCGCGATCAGTACGCGAAAGCGAAAGCGGCTGGCGCCCTGTCGGCGATCCCGACCAATCACAACCCAGGCTTCGCGCCGGTCATCCACCCCACGCTGGAGACTGGCGTCGCGGCGCTCGTCGTCGCGGCGCTGGCGTGGCTGGCTGCCTGAGGCGCGCCCCCGTCGGCTGCATCTGTTGCGCGCCATCCGTTGACCGCGTCGCGGCAGCGTGCGTACGCTGTGAGGGGCGCACGCGCGGCGACCCCATGCGGCGCGCCCACTCGGTCAGGTAGGTTGATCACGATGCAGCCGGTCATCATTAACGCCACTCTGCAGCAGGCGCTCAATCTGATCGGCGCATTTGTCTTCGCGATTTCGGGCGCGTTGCTGGCTGTCCACAAGCGCTACGATATCGTCGGCATGACCGTACTGGCCGAGATCACCGCCATTGGCGGCGGGGTGATCCGCGATCTCATCCTCGGCGCCGTCCCTCCGTCGTCGTTCACCGATCACATCACCTTCCTCTTGCCGCTGGGCGCTGTGGCGCTCGTCTTCTTCGCCCACCGCTACATCATCCAGAGCCAGGATCAGAGCCAGGACCGCGGCGCGCCTACACTCATCCGGCGCTATCAGAACCAGATTCAAGCCGCCCTAACGGAGCGCTATCGGAACCGACTGCGGGTCGCCGTGCTAGTCTTCGACGCCGCAGGGCTGGCGGTGTTCTGCATCTCGGGCGCGGCCAAGGCCCTCACCTATGGGCTGGGGCCAGTGGAGTCTATCGCGCTCGGCGTCCTGACTGGGATAGGAGGAGGGATTCTCCGCGACATGCTCGCCAATGAGAAGCCAACGGTGCTGCAAGAGAATAGCGAGTTGTATGCGGTTCCGGCGGTCCTCGGCGCGGCGATCGTAGTCGCCGTCCACTACCTGCATCTAGACGCCTACGCGACGCCTGCGGCGACCATCGCGGCGGTCCTCGTCTTCGTCCTGCGGCTCGGCGCGCTGCGCTACCACTGGACGGCTCCGCGACCGTGGCGCATCTCAGCGGCGCAGGGTGAACCTACCGCCAAACAAGACGATGCCCAGGGGCAATGAGGGGCTGTGCTACATGGCAGACGAGCTGGATGCGGCGAATCGGCGGCTCGCAACCGCGCCCGACCCGTGCGGAAAACAGTATGAGCGGCAGTGGCTAGCTTAGTCGGGTCGCGGGCACGCGGCGGCTCTGGCACGCACACTGCGGTGGATGCGCCGACGTGGGTCTGGCTTGGTTCAAGGAGTGCGGGACCAATGAGGCGCACAGGATACGGATGACCTGACGCGACACGAAGGGAGAGCGGAGATGCCCGGCTCGTTACGTATCGCCCGGATCGCCGACATTGACATCGAGGCCAACATCAGCTGGCTGATCGTCCTGGTGCTGCTGACATGGTCACTGGCGGTCGACTGGTTCCCTGCCATAGTCGCCGGACAGCCAGCGGCCACCTACTGGGTGCTCGGCTTCATCGCGGCGCTGCTGCTGTTCGTCTCGGTGCTGGTCCACGAGTTGGCGCACTCACTGGTGGCCAAGGCCCGCGGCCTGCCGGTGAAGAGCATCACGCTCTTCATCTTTGGCGGCGTCTCCAATCTGGAGCAGGAGCCGCAGCGCCCTGGCGTCGAGTTCCAGATGGCCGTCGTCGGCCCGCTAACCAGCCTCATCCTCGGCGGCATCGCGCTGGTCCTCGGCGGCGCCATCGGCCGCGCTGCCCCCCTTGCCGCCGCCGTCCTCGGCTACCTGGGCATCGCTAATCTGCTGCTCGGCGTCTTCAACCTGATCCCCGGCTTTCCCCTGGACGGCGGCCGTGTCCTGCGTGCGATTCTCTGGAAGGCAAGCGGCAACTTGCAGCGAGCCACACAGTGGGCCTCCCGCGTGGGTCAGGTCGTCGCCTACCTCTTCATCCTGTTCGGCATCTGGCAGTTTTTTAGCGGCAACATCGTCAGCGGGCTCTGGATCGGTTTCATTGGCTGGTTCCTGCTCCAGGCTGCGCAGGCGGCCAATAGCCAGGTGATGCTGGACTCGGTCTTCAAAGGGGTCATCATCGGCCAGCTCATGAGTCCGCCGCCCGTGACGGTTTCCGCCAACCTCTCCCTCCAGGAGCTCGTGGACAACTACATCCTGCCGCACGGTCTCCGCTCAATCCCAGTCGTGCGTGGCGACCAGCTCGTGGGGCTGATCACGCTGGCCGACATCCGCAAGGCGCCGCGCGAGCAGTGGCTGCAAGCGCCCGTGGGCTCGGTCATGACCCCGCTGGAGCGGCTCCACGCGGTGCGCCCGCAGCAGCGTCTGAACGGTGTCCTTCCGTTGATGGCTGCCCACGACGTGAATCAGCTGCCAGTGGTGGACGACGCCGGGCGCCTGGTTGGGATGCTGAGCCGCGATGCCGTCCTCCGCTACATCGAGGTTCGCCACGGTTTGGGCCTTGAAGTAGGCCGACAGACGCCGCCTCCAGCGAAGTCAGGCGCGCCTGCCAATATGTCTGCTGCGAACGGGGACCGAGGGGGCGCGGTTGCCTGACACGATGCATCGGCCATTCCCGCTGGCGGCTGAGCCTGGGCCTGATAGGCGCCTTCATCCAGGCGCCCTGGCTCTGGACCATCCTCTTTATTGCGCGCTGGGCGGCTGGCATGGTGGCGCAGTCGCTCCTCCCCGCGGAGCACGCGCTGGCGATGGCTGGGCGGGGGCGAGCCTCGTCCACGCAGCTGTGTAGCAGCCATGTAGAGGAGACTCGCGTTCGGCAGCGCTCTCAGAGAGCGTTTGGCGCGGGGGCGTCGTGCTTGTAGCGCAGCAGCGCGCCCACGCCGCCCAACTCGCGCAGCGCCTCGCTCTGCCGCACGACCTCGACATCGGCGCCAGTGGTGGCGGCCAGGCGAACCAGTTCGCTGCGGGTCGCGCTGTCGAGCGGGACCTCTTCGTCAATCACCAGCACATCCACCTGACCATGCTCCAGCGCGGTCTTCGTGCGCTCCAACCCGTCCACGCCCAGCCCGTCAGCCTGCACCGCCTCCAGCAGTTGATCGGCGATGGCGTGGTCGTCTTCCATCTCAGACTGGGCCACCAGGTCGGCGACCGCGCGCGTCACCTCATCGCGCAGCGCGCGGCGATCCATCCGCAGCGGCTCGACCTGCGTCAGGTCGCGGATGCGCGGCGAGAGCGCAGCCTGCAATGGCGGCATCGCGACGGCGTTGCCCGCCAGCAGCACGCGCACCGCGCGCTCCTCATCCACCAGCCGCTCGATCTCGCGCGCTGCTTCACGCGCGAACTCGTCGCGATGGTTGGCGACATGACGCTGGTAGCGCGTCACGTTGGGCGGTCGCCCGCGCGTCTGGGTGTAGTGGATCGGGTCGTCGCGCAGGCCAGCCTTCTCTTCCATCTGCCCCGCGCGCATGACGAATAGCCGCGCGGTATTGGAGGTCACGACGCCCACCACGACCGTTTCATAGTCGTCAATCAGCCGCGCCAGTTGGAACAGGTCGGGCAGCGCGCCAAGCGCCACCTCGTTGTCAAAGGCGACCGCCGACTCCACGACCTCGAAGACGCCGCGACCCGCGCAGGCGAACACCGCCAGCCCCTGCGCCGACGCTGGCAGATGCTCGTCAATGTAGCGCTGGATGCGCTCGGCGTCAGTCCGAAACGAGTCGAGCCTGGGGCCACGCGGCAGCAGCGTCTTCTCGATCTGGCGCAGGCGGTCCTTCAGCACGATCAGCCCGGAGCGCACCGCCGGATTCTCGCCGGTAGCCTGCGGACGCAGGTCGAGGTAGACGCTCAGCACGGGCAGGTCGCCAGGCTCCAACTCCGCAAGCCGTCGCAGTTGTTCACGCATCTGTGTCCTCCCTTGGCGTACCCTTGCTCTGGCGGGTTTTCGCGTCGGCGTTGGCGGCGTCTGCCGCCGTGACATTCACGTAACATTCATCCGTGTGCGCCGCACGCATGTAGCGCGCCGATTGCGCTCCCGCCTCAGCCGATTTCGCGACCTGGTCCCGACACATCAGCAGGATGGCGGACCGAATGGGCTGAGCGGGCTAGAGCAGGTAGCGCAGCGGCGCGAGCAGGCGCTCGCTCAGCCGTGCGCGCCACGAGCGACGCGCCCATTCCGCCAGGGTCACCTCGTGCGCGTTGGTTCGGTCGCAGGCAAAGACAGCGGCCATCTGCTGGGCGACCTGCTCGCTGTAGATCTCGGCGTTTAGCTCATAGTTGCCCACGGCGCTCAGCCGGTCGAGATTGGCGGTGCCGATGGTGGACCACTGGCCATCAATCGTGCAGGTCTTGGCATGCAGCATCACATCCTGATAGCCAAACACGCGCATCCCCGCGCGCAGGTACGTCTCGATGTAGCCGCGCGCCACCCAGTCCACTATGGCATGGTTCGAGCGCCAGGGGATCATCACCTGCACATCCACGCCGCGCGCCGCCGCCGCCTTCAGCGCCGCCAGAAACGCCGGGTCGGGCAGAAAGTACGCATTGGTGAGCAGGATCTGCCGCTCGGCGCGGTCGAGAGCCGCGATGTACATGTTGCGAATCGGAAAGGTGAGCCGCAAGGCATCGTTGCTCCATAGCTGGATCGCGGAGACGAACTGGCGCGGCTCGCGTCGCCGAATATGGTCACGGCGCGGGCCATGCGCGTTCCAGAAATGCGCGAAGGCGTGCGCGAGGTCCGCCGCCGCTGGCCCCTCCACGCTGAGATGCGTATCGCGCCACTCGGTGCGGTAGAGCAACCCCAGGTTATAGCCGCCGAGAAAGCCGATGCGCCCATCCACCACCAGCAGCTTGCGATGGTTCGTCACATAGCGGCGCGGGTCGAGCGCATGCCAGGGCCGACGAATGGCCTGATACTCCAGCGCGTGGATTGGCGCCGAAAACGACTTGAAGGCGCGCGGGACGACCGTATTGCCGAACCCGTCGAAGACCACATAGACCGCGACGCCCTCGGCGGCCTTGCGCGCCAGTCGCGCTTTGAACTCCTGGCCGACCGCGTCGTCCTTCCAGATGAAGGACTCCAGATAGATGCGCTCGCGCGCGCTGTCTATCGCGACGAGCATCGCGTCATAGAGCGCGCTGCCACAGGTATA
Organism: Ktedonobacterales bacterium; assembly: GCA_025935235.1. Classification (GTDB taxonomy): domain Bacteria; phylum Chloroflexota; class Ktedonobacteria; order Ktedonobacterales; family JADMIN01; genus JAKAIY01. Next base: position 6,088 of record JAICVT010000073.1, read on the forward strand.
GAGCTGGAGGCGATTGGCGCCCTCCTCGATGGCTGGCGGATGGAGATGCGGGAAGCGTGGCGTTGGCGCAGGCTCATCGTGGTGGGCAAGCGCACTCGCCGTCAGTTCTGGCATGCTGATGATGGCCTCCCGCACAGCGCAGCCGCATGCCGCGCGAGGTCGCGCGGGTCAGAGATGCGCGGCAAACGTGACAAGCCCCGCGCCGTATCATACAATGGAAGCCGTATAATGCGACTGGATGCGCAAGCGCGCTGGTAGCGCTAGCTGACGGGGAGGACGACGACATGGCGAGTGAGGCTGTTCGGCCCCTTCACGGCGATATGACTGCCAGGTACGCGCTGCCCCGCCTGCACAGAAGCCAGCAGCCGACGATCGAGCCCGCCGAGGACCAGCAGCCCGCGCGCCAGCCGCTCCAGGCAGTGGTGCTGATCGCCGAGGATGAGGTGACCATCGCCGAGACGCTGGCGTTGATCGTCGAGGACGCTGGCTACACGCCGATCCTGGCGCGCGACGGCCGCGAGGCGCTCGCGCTGGCGCGCCAGCACCATCCCGATCTCATCATCACCGACCTGATGATGCCCTTCCTCAATGGAGCCGATCTGATCGCGACGATCCATGGCGATGCGACCGCGCAGGGCGCCACGCCCCCTCCGGTCGTGGTGGTGACGGCGGCGAGCCGCGCACGCGCCGAAGCGTCCGGCGCTACGATTGTCATCGTCAAGCCATTCGACGTGACGATGATCGAGAGCGCCCTGCGGCGACTCCTTCCGGGCGATGCCCACTGAGCATCACGGCCTCGGCGTATCCAGCGCGGTTGGGGCGCTTGGACGCGCAGTCTGGCGCCATGCGTGCGGCGTATCGCCGATGACAGGCGAACTCAGGCGATCTTAGACGCCTGTGGGCCATCGCGCCCACGCAGCCGAAACCGTGGCAGATGATGGATGGCGGCGGATGTCGAGCATGCTAGCGCGAACACATCGCTGGACGCCACGCGCGATGCGCCAGCGGCAGAGGGAGAAGAGCGAGTGACCTCGGATCGAAAACAACGCAATCACCAGCGCGCGACGCCCCCTCTACACAGCGATCAGCGCCCTCCGCTGGCCGCCACGCTGGTTGATGCGAGCGCCGCGCCAACCAGCGATCAGCCAGATGAACCTCAGGATGTACCCCAGACGGATCCCGATCTGAACCGCTACATACGCGACGACCGCGACGCCGATACACTGCGGGCGCTGGCGGCGTTAACCGAGACCGCGCTGGCGCATCGCTCGCTCGACTCGCTGCTGCCAGAGCTGGCGGCGTGCGTGCGTGCGCAGCTACGGGCGGACGCCGCGGAAATCTTGCTGGCGGACGACGACACAGGCGAGCTGGTGGTTCGCGCGGCGCACGGGCTGGACGCCAGCGCCATCGGCGAGCGCATTCCGCCTACCGATGGGCTTGCCGGGCAGGTCGCCGCGCAGCGTGCGCCGCTGGCCGCCGCGGACCTCTGGGCGCATCCCACCAGCCGCCCATCGCGCCTCGCTGGCCTGCGCTCGGCGCTCGGCGCCCCGCTGCTGGACGGCGATCGCGTGCTGGGGGTAGTTCAGGTGGGCAGCGTGAGGCCGCGCCAGTTCAGCGCGACGGAGATCCGCTTGCTGGAGCAGTTGGCCAGTCGCATGGCGCGATCCGTGGCTTACGCCCAGGCGCTCCACGCGGCGGAGGAGGCGCGGCACAGCGCCGAGCGGCGCGCGGCCTTCCTGAATACCACGCTCGAAGCGCTCGGCGATGGCCTGATCGTCACCGACGCTGAGGGGCGTGTGCTGTATGGCAATCCGGCCTTCTCCGCGCTGCTCGGCGTCGCGCCCACCGATGCGATCGACTTCGTCGGCGACTCCACCACATCCGACGAGGTCGCCGCGCGCTTGCGCCTGCTCGATGTGCGCGACACGCAGGGCAATCCTCTCGGCGCGGATGACTTCGCCATCGCGCGGGCCTTGCGCGGGGACATGCTGAGCGGGCCAGACACGCTGGAGATTCAGATTCGGCGGCTCGACGGCCAGCAGGCGTTCCTGAGCATCACGGGCGCGCCCGTGCGCGACGCTTCAGGCGAGTTGATCGGCGCCATCATCGCGGCGCGCGACGTGACAGAGCGGCAACGGCTGGAGGACACTCTGCGCCAGCGCACGCTTGACCTGGAGACCGCCAACACGCGCCTGAGCACGCTGGTCGAGGTGCTGCCCGTCGGCGTCGCCATCGTGGACGCCGAAGGCAAACCGCTGCTGATCAATGAGGCGATCCGGAGCATCTGGGGCCAGCGCCTGCTGATGGCCGAGAACGCCTCGCAGTACGGCGAGTATCGCGGCTGGCGAACCGACACTGGCGAGCCGGTGACCGCCGAGCAGTGGGGCCTCGCTCGGGCGCTCAATCGCGGCGATGTCACGGTCGGCGAAGAGTATGACATCGAGACCTTCGATGGCCAGCGCAAGACGATCTTCGACTCCGCCGCTCCCCTGCGCGATGACACTGGCGCGATCACTGGCGCCGTCTCTGTCATCCTGGACATCAGCGAGCAGAAGCGCCGGACGGAGCGCACCCGCGCGGCGCTCGACGCCTACATCGCCATTACGCAGGCACTGGCGGAAGCGCCGGACCACGCGCCCCAGGACGGCGACGGCGCGGAGACTGCTGACGCGCGCGCCGCGCGCGAGAATCCGCTGGCGCGCCGCCTGGCCGAGCTGACGCGCGGCATTCTGGGCTGCGCCCGCGTGGCGGTGACATCGGTGGAGGAGCGAGACGGACGCCTGTACGACTGGCCAGTGGCGATCATCGGCATGGAGCCTGAGTTAGAGAAGCAATGGTGGGATGAGCAGGTGGCCGCGCGACCGCGCGAGGCGGGCCTGGGGCTGCTGCCAGCGGATCGTGAGCGGTTGCTGTCGGGTGAGCCGCTGCTGCTCGATCTGACCCGCCCACCCTATCAGGCGCCCAATACCTACGGGGTGACGACGCTGCTGTGGACCGCCATGCGCACGCAGGGGCAGCTCGTCGGCTTCCTCGCGCTCGACTTCGTAGACCCCGACGGACGCCCGCACACCTTCACACGGGAGGAGACACAGATCGCCCAGGCCGTCGCGCGGCTGGGCGCGGTCGCCCTCCAGCACGACCGCCTGCTGCGCGAGCGCGAGATCGCCCGCGCCGAGGCGCTGGCGCTGGCCGAGGCCAACCGCCGCATGGACGAATTCCTGAGCATCGCCGGGCACGAGCTGCGCACGCCCGTCACCACTGTCAAGGTGAACTTGCAGCTGGCCGAGCGCCGCACGCGCCAGGCCATCCAGGCGATGACACAGACGATGTCGCAGGCGGCGGCGAGCGAGCCAGGCGCGCAAGCCGGCGTGCGCGGCAAGCCGCTAACCCAGCTCCTGCGACTGCTCGCGGGCGCCACACAGGCCGCCCACCGCCAGGAGCGCATGGTGGAGGACCTGCTGGATGTCTCGCGCATCTCCTCAGGGCACCTGGAGTATCGCATGGAGCCGCTCGATCTGACGGAGTTGGCGCGCGAGATGACGCAGGAGCAGCGGCTACGTGATCCGGAGCGGTTGATCGAGATGGACGCGCCCGATGAGCCGATCATGGTACTCGCCGATGCTGACCGCATCGGCCAGGTACTCACAAACTATCTGACCAACGCCGCGAAATATTCCGAGGCCGACCGCCCGATTGTCGTGACGCTGCGCGCGCGGGGGGCGCGCGCGCGCGTGGAGGTGCGCGACCAGGGGCCGGGGCTAACGCCTGAGCAGCGGCGCCATCTCTTCGCGCGCTTCCACCGGGCCGAGGGCATCGAGGTACTCAGCGGCTCTGGCGTCGGCCTGGGGCTGGGCCTCTACATTAGCAAGACGATCGTCGAGCAGCACGGCGGCTCCGTCGGCGTAGAGAGCGCTCCGGGCAAGGGCAGCGTCTTCTGGTTCGAGTTGTCGCTCGCCGAGGACGAACGAGCCGAACCGGCCGACTAGCGCGACCGGCACGACTGGCGCCATTCAATCGTCCGGCGAGCGCGCCCGCGCCGACCGCTGTGGCAGGCGCTTACCGTCGTCTGGCTCCGCGCCGCTGAGCGGCAAGGTGAACCAGAACGTCGAACCCTTGCCCGGAGCGCTCTCGACCCCCACGACTCCACCGTGGCGCTCGATGATCGTTTTGCAGATGTACAATCCTAGCCCCAGACCGACGCCCGACCCGCTCTGCTGCTCGATGCCCGGCGCCCGATAGAAGCGCTCGAAGAGCTGCGCGCGCTGGGATACGGTCAGCCCTGGCCCGTGATCACTCACCTCCACGCGCGCCAGCGCGCCGTGACGGCGCACGCGCACCGCGACTGGCTGGTCGCGCGCAGAATATTTGAGCGCGTTGGTGAGGAAGTTCGTGACGACCTGGCCAACCCGGTCAGCGTCGGCGATGGCCCACACGGCAGCGTGCCGCGGCAGGTCCACCTCGATGCTGCGGCCCGGCCATGCCGCGCGCTGCTCGCTCGCCGCCTCGCGTACGATCTCCAGCAGATCGCACGACTCCGGGCGCATCTTCAGCTTGCCCGCCTGAATGCGCGAGATGTCGAGCAGGTCGCCAACCAGACGATCCAGCCGCCCCATCTGGCGCTCGGCGCGTGCGAGCAGCAACTCCGACCGCTCCAGGCGGGCGCCCGCCTCATGCGCGCCAGCGTGACCATCCAGCGCGGCGACTTGCTGGCTCAGGCCGGTGAGCTGCCTGCTGGCCAACTGGACATTGGCGGTGATGCTGGTCAGCGGGGTGCGCAGCTCGTGCGAGGCGATGCCCAGAAACTCGTCCATCCGCCGCTTGGCCTCGGTCAGCGATAGCTCGCGCAGCCGCCCTTCTTCGCGCTCGCGCAGCAGCCGCCCGCGCTCGATCACCAGCCGCACCAGCCGCGCCGCCGCCTGCGCCAGCCCGCGCTCGTGCGCCGTGAAGGTGGGCCGGCCGCGCGCCTCCACTGCGATCACCAGCAAGCGCTGGTCGTCCATCCGAACGGGGGCGATCAGCACGTTACGCAGGCCATAATAGTCCTGTCCACCGATCAGCGGCTCCACGACGAAGTTGAAGGCGACGATCTCCTCCGCGTTGAGGAGATCGAGGGTGTCTGGCGGGTAATAATCGCTCACGCGCCGATGCGAAACGTCGCGCCACAGGCGTTGCTCGTTCTCCTGGCTCAGCCCGGCCGTCGCGATGGGCTCAAACGCGCCTGTCTCAGAGGCGATGTACGACGCGCCCGCATACTGCCCATCCAGCACGCGCTGTATCAGCCCGAGCACCTGGTGGATGACGCCCTGAACGCCCGGCGCCGAACGTTCCGCGCCAGGCTCCCCGCCAGGCTCCTCGCCAGGCTCCTCCGGCGCGGGCGCCAGCGCCTCCGCCATGCTCATCAGCGCGTCGAGCGACTGGCTCAGGCGCTGCTCCGCCTGCGAGCGTGTGCGCGCAATCTCCAGTCGCGCCGCCACGCGCGCCAACACCTCGCGCGCCGAGAACGGCTTGACGAGGTAGTCGTCGGCTCCGGACTCCAGCCCCTCAGCGGTCGCCTCCTCGCCAGCGCGGGCCGAGAGCAAGATGATCGGCAGCGACGCCGTGGTGGGGTTGGCGCGCAGCGCGCGCACCAGCTCGATGCCATCCAGCTCTGGCATCATCACATCGGCGATCACCAGATCGGGGAGCCTGTGCGGATCAGCGGTGATGGCGGCCAGCGCCCGCGCGCCATTGGCCGCCACCTGAACAGTGTAGCGCTCGGACAGCAGACGCCGCAGGTAGTCGCGCATGTCGGCGTTGTCGTCGGCCAGCAGGATGCGCGCAGACGGTAGCGGCGCGATGGCGGCGCCACTCGGCTCGGCCAACGCGGTCGGCGGCAGGCGCTCTGCGTCCACCGCGATTGGCTCGAGCGTATCTGGCAGCCAGCGAGCGGCTTCCTCGATAAACGGCGTGGTCCCCAGCGCCATCGAGGCGAGATCGCGACCAGCGCGTATGCGGTCGGCTGGCAGATGCGTCGCGCCGACCGGCAGCCGCACGAAGAAGGCCGCGCCGACGCCTTCCTGGCTCTCGGCGCGGATCGCGCCGCCATGCAGATGCGTCAGCTCCTGGATCAGCGCCAGCCCGATGCCGCTGCCTTCGTGCGTGCGCGAGCGCGCCCCCTCGATGCGATGGAAACGCTCGAACAGCCGCGACATCTCTGCCTCTGGGATGCCGACGCCGGTATCGCGCACCACCAACTCCACCGCGCGCCCGTCATCCACCGCGCGCAGCGTCACGCTGATGGCGCCCTCGAAGGTGAACTTGAACGCATTGGAGAGCAGGTTGAAGACGATCTTCTCCCACATCTCTCGATCCACGTAGACCGGCTCGGCCAGCGCTCCATCCAGCGGTGGGCAATCCACCACCAGCGCCATGCCCGCCTGCTCGACGAGTGAGCGGAACGCGCTCGCCAACTCCGTCGTGAAGGCCGCCAGATCGGTCGGCTCGTAGGACGCCCGCACACGCCCCGCCTCGATGCGCGAGAAGTCGAGCAGGGTATTGACCAGCTTGAGCAGCCGCAGGCCGTTGCGACGCATCACATCGAGCGATTCGCGCGCGGCTGGCGGCAGGCCATCCTGCCGCTCACGCAGGTCTTCCAGCGGTCCCAGCATGAGGCTGAGCGGCGTGCGGAACTCGTGTGAGACGTTGCTGAAGAAGGCCGTCTTGGCGCGGTCAATGGCGGCCAGCGCCTCGGCCCGCTTGCGCTCCTCCTCGTAGGCGCGCGCGTTAGCGATGGCCGACGCGATCTGGCTGCTGACCAGATCGTAGAAGCCAGCATAAGTGTCGTCGTACCGCAAACGCGGACTCACGCCCGCGACCATGAATCCGGCGAGTTGGTGGGCGATGGTTGAGCGGATCGGCGTCACGACCGCGCTGTCTGGCGCGTCGGACCAGGGGCCGCTCGGCACGGCGCCGAACCGCGCGGCGAGGTGATCCACCACCCGTATCATCTCTGTGCGCCGCACATCGGTCAGCGGCCAGGCCGCTCCCTCGCCAACGCCTGCCGCAACGCCCTCGCCAGCGCCTGCCTCAACGCCTGCCTCGGCGCCAAGCGCGATGACGGGCGGGCCAAGCGGATGATCTGGCTGCTCGATGCCAGCGGTGGCGGCCAGGCGGGCATGCTCGCCATCGGGATCAATCAGATAGAGCAGGGCAAAGGGGATGTCCTTGGCGTATCCAGCCAGCGTCTCGCAGGCGATCTGACACGCCTCCTCGGCGGACTTGGCCTCGGCGGCGCGCGCGCCCAGGTCGCGCAGCGCCAGCACTCGGCGGTCGGCCACCACCTTATCGCTGATCTCGTGGACCGTCGCCAGCACCCCGCCGATGCCGTTAGGCGCGGACTCGTCGGGTACGGGGCTGTAGGCGATGGTGAAGTGCGTCTCCTCGATGAACCCATACCGATTGATCTCGAGGAAGATATCATCGCTCCAGGTGGGCGGGCCGCCGTTGAACGGCGTCTCGATCAGCGGGCCGATCACGTCCCAGATCTCCGCCCAGCACTCACGCGCCGACCGCCCCAGATACTGAGGATGCTTGGTTCCAAGCACTGGGCGATAGGCGTCATTGTAGAGCTGCAAGAACTCCGGTCCCCACCAGAGCAGCATCGGAAAGCGATTCGAGAGCAGGATGCGCACGATCATGCGCAGGCTTGGCGACCATGTCTCCACCGGCCCAAGCGGCGTCTGCGACCAGTCCGTCGCGCGCATCAGCGTCGCCATCTCGCCATCGCCGATGAAGAACTGCCCGGCGGGCGCCGCGAGAG
>JAICVT010000033.1 GCA_025935235.1 Ktedonobacterales bacterium
ATGACGCGGGACAATGCTGGACAATACCGGATGACATCGCGCTCGCCGCCGCGCTGCGAGCAGGCGGAGGTCAGTATACCACGCTCGCTGGCTCCGATTGGCCGAGTGGTATGGCCTCTCTTGGTATGTAATCGGTCACTTTTTACGCTATTTTGCCGTCGAATTATGTAACCCAGGGCGGGGGTCGTTCGTCATATGTGCATCGTGCCATGTCGCTTACTTGATTATGAGCCAGGCGACGTGCGAAAATTGTCATGTGCGAATGAGACCGCACTGCAAGATGGCGCCCAGGCGCCAGTGAGGAGCGTGACGATGGCGGACCAGGCGAAACGCCCAGGCCGCAAGCGTGGTCCTGTGGCGGGGACAGCGGAAGCGCGGCGTGGTGGACAGGCTGTGCGTGAAAAGTACGGCGCCGAGTTCTTCTCGCGGATTGGCAAGAAGGGCGGCGACACCGTGCGACGCGAACACGGTTCGGAGTTCTACACGGAGATTGGCCGCAAGGGAGGGGAGACGACCAAGCGACGTCGCGGCTCGGAGTTCTACGCGCAGATTGGCAAGAAGGGCGGCGAGAGCAATCGCTCGCGCCCCAAGGGCGCCGCGAAGAGCTAATCACTGACCCACGCGCCAAAAGGAGCGCCTCCATCTCATGCGGATGGTGGCGCTCTCGTGCGTGCGGAACCTCTCCCCCTGCCCCCTCCCCTTCAGGGAGAGGAATCCAGGCTGGGATTACCCACGCGGCGCCAGCGGCTGCCAGATCAGGCGATAGGCGCCCGCGTCGCGCAGGGTCGTGCAGCCGGGGCCGCAGGATTCGCTCTCGCCATCGCCGGGACCGGAGATGCGGGTTAGCGCGATGACGCGCTCAGGCTTGCCCGCGCCGCCGGGAGCCAGCGCCAGCGACATCACCAGGCGGCCCGCCATCGCCCACTGCGCCACCGGCTGCGCCGCGCCGGGCGCCAGCCGCCAGAGCGTCGCCAGCACATCTGGGCCAACGTCGAAGGGGCTGTTCTGCTGGCTGGTCGCCAGATAGCACGAGCCGTCGGCGCTCATCTGCGCACCCGGCTGCACGGCGCCGCCAAAGGAGCGACGTAGCGCCTGCACCACCCCGCCGCGCCATGTGTGCCCGCCATCGTCGCTGGCCAGCAGCGCCACATCCTTCTGTTCCGGCGCTGGATAGCTGACAAAACCCTGCTGGCCCGGCGAGACTGTCGGCTGCGGTGGCGCGGTGGAGGCGGGGGTGACGGTCGGCGCGGTCGCCACGTTGGGCGCGTTGTCGGAAACCGTCATCGTGGCGCAGATTTGGCCGGGATGCGCTGGATTAGCGGCCAGTTGCGCGGAGAATACACGGCCATCGGCCACCGGGAGGCTTTGCGAGACGACACGCCAGGTCGCGCCGCCATCATCCGAGCGTTCGATTGTGCTTGCCCCGACGCCGTATGCTGGCTCCGAGCCGAGCCGCAGCCACGCCGAGCCGCTAGCATCGAGCGGCGCGATGGTAGCCTCGCCTGCGGCGATCCCCACAGGAGCGATATTCGCCGCATCACCGCCCTTTTCGATGGTTCTCCACGTCAGCCCGCCATCCTCGCTGACGGAGAAGGGCCGCCCGCTGCTCGTGTAGAGGCGTCCATCCAGCGCAACGGCGCCGTCGAGCCAGGCAATCTGCGGCGGGTTGGCGTTTGTGGAGGTGTCAAGTGGTACGGTGCGCCAGGTCGTCCCTGCGTCCCGGCTGATGGAAATCGAGGCGTTCAGCGCATCCACCGAGATGACCAGCCCGTGACCGCCCGGCGGCATGAAGATCGATGAGCCGGAGCGTGGCGTCAGGCTATCGAGCGCTTGCCAGCTCGCGCCGCCATCCTCCGAGCGCCACAGCCGCGCGTCGGGCGGCGGATCAGCGCTGGCCTGCGCGCGCCCGCCAATGGCCGCGATGATCAGTCCGGGGATGTCGGGGCTGACGGCATAGTGCGCCGCCTGCCCGCTATCGGGCGGGGTGATGTCAGTCCAGCCCGCTGGAGGCGCGGTGTTGACGCCGGAGAGCGCTTGCCCGCAGCCAGCCAGCAGCAGGCCAAGCGCGCCGAGTGCCAGCGCCAGCCTGCTCCAGCGCCTGCCGCTTCTGATGCCAGCCATAACCCGCCTCGCTTCCTGATGCAGTGACACTTACTAGCTATGACGACAGCGGTGGATGCGTTTTACCGGGCATCTGCGGGTCGCCTGTCCGGCGGGCGCTCGTCTCCTGGGGAACATTGTGATACCCTCGGCCCCTGCTGTGCCCCTGCTGTGATGCGGCTGTGCCATCCGCAGGCGACAGTAGCCTTCAAGACTCGTGTATTATGGGGGAAGGGATCGCATGGATCGCATGGATTGCACGAGAGGTCCGGACGGAGCCTGGATGGTTCCAAAGCGGACGTGATCGAGGTGTGGACGCCTGTCCACAAGGCTCGATCACATGGCTGCCTGGTCGTAGGTGTCCGTAGTGCGCGCCCTGCGCGCAAAGTGGAACCAGGCGTGCGACGCACGATGGGGCGCTGACGAATCTGCCGCTATCTGGATGGGCGGCGCGACACCGAGGAAGCGATTGTCGTCCCTCGCAGTGCGTTCTGGCGCGTTCTGGCCTGTGACACATGTGCCACAACGAAGGAGTAAGGCGGCATGAAGGCATTTGTCATGCGCGGTATCGGGCGTGTTGGTTTCGCCGATAAGCCGATCCCGACCCCAGGTCCCGATGATGTGATCGTCAAAACCACGCGCGCGCTGATTTGCACGTCCGACTCGCATACCGTGCGCGGAGCGATCGGCCCGCGCGAAAACCTGACGCTGGGGCATGAGGCGGTCGGCGTGGTTCACCAGGTGGGCAGCAATGTGAAGCTGTTCAAGCCCGGTGACCGTGTGCTCGTCGGCGCGATTACCCCTGACTGGGGTGACCCGGCCTCGCAGGCGGGCCACTCGTCGCAATCGGGCGCGCCACTGGGTGGGTGGAAATTCTCCAACACCAAGGATGGCGTCTTCGCGGAGTACTTCCATGTCAACGAAGGCGACGCCAATATGGCGAAGATTCCCGACAGCGTCTCGGATGAAGCAGCCGTGTACTGCGCCGATATGCTCTCCACTGGCTTCATGGGCGCTGAGAACGGCTACATCCCCATTGGGGGTACAGTGGCGGTCTTCGCCGAAGGGCCAGTCGGACTGATGGCGACCGCAGGCGCGAAGCTGCGCGGCGCGGGCCTGATTATTGGTGTGGAGTCCGTGCCGCAGCGGCAGGAACTCGCGCGTCACTTCGGCGCCGATGTGATTGTTGACTTCAGCAAGGAAGACGCGGTCGCGCGCATTCTCGCGCTGACAGGCGGCATTGGCGTGGACACCGCGATCGAGGCGCTCGGCTCGGATGTCACCTTCCAGAGCTGCGTCAAAGTGACCAAGGCAGGCGGGTTCATCTCGAACTGTGGCTACCACGGTGAGGGCGAGTTCGTGCATGTGCCGCGCGTCGAGTGGGGCGTGGGGATGGCGGAGAAGACCATTACCACCGGTCTGTGCCCCGGTGGCCGACTGCGCATGGAACGCCTGCTGCGCATCCTGGAGATGAAGCGGGTTGACCCGACCGTGATGACCAGCCACACCTTCGCTTTCGACGACATGGAGCGGGCGTTTGAGGTGATGGATAAGAAGCTGGACGGGGTCATCAAGCCGCTGATCGTCTTCGAGTGATACGAGGTCCGCATCTGGCTCGGGGCGCATCCGTTATAGCCAGGTCGCGGCGCGTTGCGAACCGGCAATGCGCCGCGACCTCTGTGGTTGACGCCGCTGATTGCGCTGAATTGGCGCGACCGTAACCGAGCGGGCATGCGGGCGCCATAAGCGCATCAAGCCACGGTTCGCGCGCTACGATCTCACTCGGCTGTAGATATACCGCGCTGCCCTCGCCGCCTCGCCAGCAGCGCGGCCACGCCGACCGCCAGGATGCCGACCCACACGGCCACCAGGCTCGCCTGGATGCGGTCGAGCAGCAGCGCGCCCAGCCAGCCGCCCAGCAGCGCGCCCAGCGCGCTCAGCGCGGGCAACCTTAGCCAGCGCAGGCCTCCCCGGCCAGCGGGCGTCAGCCGCGCGAGCAGCGCCACGCCGCCGATCACAACGCCCAGCCCCAGCCAGAGCAGCGAGAGCATCAACATGGATAACTCCTTCCGACCGCGCCTGGTTCCACTACGCCACGGCGCCGAGCGTCGCCACCAGAATCTGATAGAGCGACCAGCCGTCGTGGATCGTCTGGCCAATGCCCAGCCCTGACTTCACCTCGACATGCTGGAAGATGCTGAACTCGACGAACTCGTGCGGATGGCCCAGCCGCGTCAGCGCCGCCGCGAAGTCGCGCGACTCGGTGAACGGCACGTAGATGTCGCTCTGGTCGTGCAGCAGATAGACCGGCGCGTGGATCTGCCCGACCACGCTGCTCGGCGAGAGGCTGGCCAGCAGCGTGTGGCCCTCCGCTGGCAGCGCGGCCAGATTGGCCGCCACGCGGTCGGGCTGGTCGCCCACCAGCAGATGATACGCCGCCTGCCCGGCGGGCGAGAGTCGCGCCTGATCGGCGGGCGAGAGCGAGAGGCCATTGAGGGTGTTGAAACCCGAGTAAAGCAGCGTCTGATCCGCTTCGGGCAGGGTCAGCGCGATCGTGTTGGCCAGCGCCTGAATCGGCACAGGATCAGGCTGCCACTCAACCAATCGCCCATCCACCGCCAGCGCGCGGCGGCCCATATCGCGCAGCAGGCTCGTGGCGTTGTAGTAGCCGCCGAAGCTCAGCGCGAAACCCAGCGTATCGCGGATGCGCGGATCGGCGGCGGCCATCATCCCCAGCGAGCCGCCCGCGCTCAGGCCGACGATGCCCACATGACGCGCATCCACTCCCGGCGTGTGTTGTAGCGCCAGCGTGGCCTGTACGACGGCGTCCACCGTGGCGGGAACGAGCGTATAGCTCATCAGCGTGTCGGTGGTCACCGTCATCGCCACCACGCCTGTGCGCGCCAGCGATTGCGCCAGATTGACGAACTGCGGCACACCGCGATTGTCGCCGACGCCAGAGATCAGCAGCAGCCCCTGGCGCGCGCCGGGGATCGGCGGGGTGGGCGTCGTCGGCGCGTAGATGTCGAGGTAGACCGGGCCATCCTGCGAGGCGATGGTGCGCTGCGTGTGGCGAATGGGATCGCCCGCCACCGCCAGCATCGGCGGCTCGGCGCCCGTCAGCAACGCAGGCAGCAGCAGCGCCGCCCGCACGCCAGCCCGTCCGGTCGGTGTCACCGTCACCAGCAGGCAGACGACGAACGCCAGCGCCAGCGCGCCGCGCGCCACCAGCGCCACGCGACCGCGCCAGCCGCGCCGCTTGCGCGTGGCAGACGGGCTGGCCGTGGAGATTGGCTGAGTTGTGGTCGTTCGCGCGTCTCGCATGCTGATTCTACCTGTCGGCGCTCCGTCATCTCGTCGCGTGGTCATCTATTGGCACTACTGGCACTACGGCGAAACTGCGTGGCGCGTCACAGTGCGCGCGGCGCGGCGGCGCTATACTTGACTGGGCTTGGCTGGCGCCTTGCTGAGAGGATGTGGCGCTGGCGTCGCCACGATGCGCCATCGCTCGTTGTACTGGTTGGGCTAAGTGGCGCACCGCACGGCGGCATACTATCGTTAGCGCCACGGCGACCGGCACTGGATTGAATCGGATTGAATCGCACGGGATCAGAGGCGAATGCGGGAGGCGGCCAGGATGCGTATGACGAAGATGCGGCGCGGTCCGGTGATCGCGGTCGGCGCCGCACTGCTCTGTCTGGCGGTGGTGGCAGTGGCGTGGGCCAATTCGTGGGTCGCGCTGCCCGCCTCGCGCGCCGTCGCCACCCAGACGCCGTACGCGACCGCGACCGCGACCACGCCGCCCAACGCCCTCCCCGCCAACAATGCCTCCGCGGCGCTGGCCGCCGCCGAGCGCGAGGCCGCCATCCAGTCCACCGCACGGCAGGATATGGCGGGCATGACGCTGGATGAGAAGCTGGGCCAGATGTTCCTGATCGAGACCTACTACAAGACGTGGACGCCCGACATTGCCAACATGGTCGTGGGCATGCACGCCGGGGCGCTCATCATCTATGGCAAGAACATGCAGGACCCCGCCCAACTCCAGAGCTACATCGCCAGCATCCAGGCGCACGCCAACATCCCGCTGCTGGTGACGATGGATGAGGAAGGCGGGCTGGTGGATCGCCTCGGCCTGTACAATTTCTACCCGCCGCTGCCCTCCGCGCAGTCGCTCGGCGAGAGCGGCAATGTAGCGCTGGCCGCGCAGGCGGGCGATCGGGCCGCGCAAGAGATGCTCCAGATGGGCATCAACACCGATCTGGCGCCAGTGGTAGATGTGCGCGGGCCGGATGGCTCAGTCGAGACGACGCGTCTGTATAGCGATAGTCCCACCACCGTCGAGCAGTTCGCGGGCGCCTATATGGAGGCGCTGCAGAGCCACGGCGTGATCGCCACACTCAAGCACTGGCCTGGCATCGGCGATGTCACGCTCGATCCGCACAAGACGCTGCCCAGCATCACCGAGCCGATGGCGCAGCTCGAATCGCAGCACTTCGCGACCTTCCGCGCGCTGCTGGCCGATGACCCTGGCATGATTATGGTGACGCATGTGCTGGTGGACGCGGTTGATCCGACGATGCCCGCCACGCTCTCGCCGAAGGTGGTGGATGGCATCCTGCGTGGCGAGCTGGGCTACAACGGCGTCGTGATGACCGACAGCCTCTACATGCAGGGCATCGCCGAGCGCTACACGCTGCCACAGGCTGGGGTGCTCTCGATCATCGCGGGCGATGACCTGCTGGAAGGCGCCTACGACACGAACAGCATGCAGCAGATGATCGCGGCGATCAAAACCGCCATCAATAACGGGCAGATCAGCGTCGCGCGCATTGATCAGTCAGTGCAGCGCATCCTGGCGCTCAAGATTCGCTTCGGGCTGCTGCCCATGCATGATCCACACTTTCCGCGCTATGGGGCGACCGTGGCGCCGGGAGCGAACGGAAGCGGCGCGCATGCGCTGGCGCAGCAGGCCGACGCGCGCCGCTATGGGCAGACCTTTGCCTGATCTCTCGCCCATTCGCTCATCTGGCAGACTCACAATCGCCAGCTTCGCGCTGGCCTAGCCCTCTCGCGCGCTCGTCGCCAGATCAACGCCGGGGCGCAACACTTTCTTGAAGATCACCGCGCTCGACGCCGCGCGCATACCAGCCGCTTCATAGACATGCGTGGCGCCCGTCGGGTTCTGCGAGTCAACGCCCAGCGCCACCACGCGCACGCCACGCCGCCAGTAGGCGCGGAACGCGGCCTTCAGCAGCGCGCTGGCCAGTCCCTTGCCTCGCCACTCGCGCAGGGTCCCGACGGTGCTGATCCAGCCGTGATCGGAGCGTATCCAGCCGAGCAGCGCAGCGGGGATCGTCCCATCCGCCGCCTCGACCAGCAGCCAGAGCGATGGATCGAAGTCGGGGCGCTCCAGCCGCGTGCGCCACTCGTCGAACTCGCGCGGCACATGCTCCCAGTGGTCGGCGAAGGCGGTCTCGATCGTCTCGAAGACCGCGCGTTCATCCTGACCTGGTACGAAGCCGCGCAGGCGCAGACCCGCGGGCAGCGTCGGCTCGGCTGGCTCCGCGCTCAGCTCGATCCGCATCTCCCAGTAGACGCGCGCGATGGTATAGCCCTCGCGCTCCAGAATCGCGCGCCCGGCCTCGTCGAGCATCAGCACGCCATTGCCCAGCGACACCTCGGCGCCATCCAGCGCGTTGGGCGCCAGTTCGCGCGCCCGCTCCTCCATCAGCCGCACGATCGCGGTCCCCACTCCCTTGCCGCGATGGTTGGGGTGGACATAGCCGTCGGCGACCAGCTTGCCTGAGCCATGATCGGTCACCTCGCCATAGGCGGCTAGCCCGCCATCGGGCGCGATAACACACCACGTATCGCGCTCCATGTTGAGGTCCGACCACCCCTCGCGGATGTCTACCTCGGTATACCCGCCTGACTCGACGCCGAACGAGTGGTCGCACGCGTCGATCAGCCTGAGGATGTCCTGGGCGTCCTGGTCGCGCGCATGCCGGATGGTGTATTCCTCCGGCAGCGCGACGCCGTCATACTGAGCCATATGGCTCCTCCTGATTCACTGCATGGCCAGCGCATCCGGCGTCGGCCACACGGCATGGTAGCACACGCCGCGCGGTCGAGCGCCGCCAATCCACGCGGAACCACGCACACCACGCCAAAGCGCGCAGCGGCGCGGCTGGCACGGAATCCGCTGATAACCTGTCGGCGCCGCGATGCCTGCCCAGGGAGGCTGGGGGGAAGGGAGATACGATGGAGAAGCGAACACGCCGCGGTAGGAACGCGCAAAATGCCCAGAATGCCGGGAACAACGATCGGCCCGCCGCCAGTGGGGCGCGCATCCTGGTGATTAACGATACGCCGGAGATACTGGCCGCCTTCAAGGACATTCTGGAAGATGAGGGCTACACGCCCCTGCTCTACTCCTATGCCATCTCGAACCTTCAGGAGATCGAGCAGATCGCCCCCGATCTCATCATCCTGGACTATGTGTTTGGCAGGACGAAATCTGGCTGGCAAACGCTGCAACTGCTCAAGATGAACCGCTCCACCGCCCGGATTCCCGTGATTGTCTGTACAGCGGCCACCAGCGCGGTGCGCGACATCGAGGGCTATCTGACCGCGCATGACATCCAACTCGTGCCAAAGCCTTTCGACATTGATGATCTGCTCAACGCGGTCAGGCGGGCGCTAGACGACGCCGACGCCAGCGCCAAGCTGGTGATCGAGCGAGCGCGGAGCGATCAGGGACCGCGCGGCGCAGGCAATGGCGCAGGCGATGGCGCAGGCGATGGCTCGGAAGACCCCGACGACACGACCGAGTGAGGCCGCCAGCTGTCCCGGCGTGATGACCGCATCCACTCGACAGTCCGCATGAGCCACCCGTGCTACCACCAGGTGGCTGTGCTGTCTTGTTGCTCTGATGTACACTACCTCCAGACCGTGCCATTGCGCGATGCGTGGCGCGCCATTTGCGCCGCGCCACCGCGTGGCGACGTGCAGGAGGGGGAAGCGCATGCGATGCCCACATTGTGGGCGTGAGACACCGCCGGGGGCCTATTGTGGCTTTTGTGGCGCGCGGCTGCCTCAGGGCGAGGGTGGCGAAGTCCCGCCGCGCCACGGCGGGCGGATGCGCGCGCACGCCTACGCCGCCGACCCACGCGAATCGCTCTTCACGCCCGCGGTCATCTCGACGCTCTTCCCGCATCTGCCGCCGCGCCGCGCCACCCTGGCGCGCTGGGTATTGCTGATCGGCGTGCTGGTCGCGCTGGGGGTCGCGCTGGGACGCTATGCGCCGATCGCCATCGTGCTGGGCGCCGTGCTGCTGCCGATTCTCTACCTCATCTATTTCGTGGATGTCGCGGTCTATGAGGATGAGCCCGTCATCGTGCTGGCGCTGACCTTCATCGCGGGGGCCGTGCTGGGGGCGGCGCTCAGCCTGGGATTCTACCGCGTCCTCATTGGCCAGCGCGGGCTGAGCCTGAGCGGCGGTCCCAGCGCCAGCTATGTCGTCTTGAATGCGGTCGTGCTGCCGCTGCTCGGCCAACTGCTGATGCTGGTGGGGCCGCTGGCGCTCTATTTCATCCGCCCGCGCTTCAACGACATCCTCGATGGCCTCGTGTTCGGCGTGGCCTCGGCGCTGGGATTCGCGGCGGCGCAGAGCGTTGTCTATGCCTGGCAGATCATCTCTGGGCCGCTGCAGCGGGGCGGCGGCGTCTTTGACTGGGCGCTGCCGACGCTGCGCGTGACGCTGCTCACACCGCTGCTCTACGCGGGCGCCACCGGGCTGATCTGCGCGGCGATCTGGCTGCGCCGCGATCCGCATGTGCGGCAGCGCCCGCGCACGCTGGCCACCGCGCTGCCGTTCGCGCTGCTGGCGGCGGCGGTGGGGCAGGTAGCGCCGAGCCTGCTGACCGACCTGATACCCGGTGAGACACGCTCGTTCATCTGGTATCTGCTGGCCGCCGCTGGACTGCTGTTTCTGGCGCGCGTCGGGCTGCATGTTGGCCTGCTGGAGAAAGGCGCCGAGGCCGAGGGCATCGCCACGATGGTCCGCTGCCCCACCTGCCAGCGGCTGACCCCCGATCTGGCCTTCTGCGCGGAGTGCGGGATGGCGCTGCGGGCCAGCCCGAAGCGCGGCGCGCGGCGCGTGGCGCCGCCTGAAACGCCGCCAGCGGCTGGGCCGGCTGATGCGCCTCCGCCAGTGGCGCCGCCAGAGTCGGCAGGACCGGAAGGAGGCGCCCAGTGACCGCGCGCAAAAAGTGGCCGCTGCACGGCTTGATGTTCAGCGTCGCCGCGCTGGCGCTGGCGCTGCTGGCCTGCGGTGGCCCGATTCCGGTGGCCGAGAACACGCCGACGCCCTGCGTGGCCAACTGTCCTCCACCGGGGCGCCTGACCTCCAATGGTCACACCGTCCAGCTCCAGGGCTTCACCTTCACCTACTTCGATCCGTGGTCGCTCGACTCCTCCGATGACCACAGCGCGACGCTGGTGGCGCAGAGCCAGCTTGGCCAGGTCAGCGCGCTGCTGGAGAGCGTCACCATCTCGCCGGGCGAGACCAGCCAGCAGCTCGTGCGGCGCGTCATCAACGACAACATCAACTCAGGCCAGTTCACCGGGACGCAGGATGAAGGGCCGATCAACGGCGCCGAGATTGGCTATGTGGCGGGCAGCGGCGAGGCCTACGCCGCGACGGTCTCGCAGGCCAACGCCCCTGACCAACCCGTCTATCTGGACTTCATGGCCAGCGTGCGCGGCTCGACGGGCATCGTCTTCATTGCCCTCAGCCCGCTCGACCCGAACAGTCCCGACCCCAGCATCGTGCCCAACCAGGACTACGACCACCTGGTGAATAGCGTCCAATGGACGTGAAGACAGCGCTACCAGCGCCTGGAGTGAGCAGGAGGGATGAGATGGCGAGCACTGGAGGCCGCTCAACGGTCCGTCGCTGGGTGGTGGCGGGTGTGGCGCTCAGCGGCGCGCTGTGTGCGACGCTGCTGATCGGCCTGTTCGCGGCGGACGCGCCCGCCCAGCGCGCGGCGCCATCGGCTACGGCGTCTCACTCAGCGCCACGCGCCGTAGCGCCATCGAGCGCGCCCGTGCGCCTGGGGCCAACCGATCCCGCGCGCACGCTCGCGCTCTCGTTCCCGCTGCGTGGGCGCGACTCCAGCAGCCTCAGCGCGCTGCTGGCCGCCATCAGCGATCCACGCTCGCCGCAATACCACCACTACCTCACCGCCGCGGAATATGCCGCCGCCTACGGGCCAAGCGCGGCCCAGCGCGACGCGGCGGTGGCGGCGCTGCGGGCGCTGGGGCTAACCATCACGGCGAGCGGCGATGCGTCGAGTCTGGTCAAAGCCAACGGCTCGGTCAGCCAGATCGAAGCCGACTTCGGCGTGCGGCTCTTCGACTATCGCGCCGCCGATGGAACACGCTACGTCGCGGCGGATGGCGTTCCACGGCTGCCAGCCGCGCTGGCGGCGCTGGTGGCGGGCGTCGTCGGTCTGGATACCCGCCCCGTGGTGGCGCGTCGCAGCTCGAAGCTCTCGCTGGCGCCACAGGATGTGTCTGGCGGCGGGCTTGATCCCTCCGCTCTGCGCGCGGCCTATGACGTTGGCCCGCTGATTCAGGCCGGGATGGACGGCTCCGGCGAGACCATCGCGGTCGCCGAGATTGATCGCTTCCGGCAGTCGGATGTCGACATCTACGACAGTGCCTTCGCGCTCGACAGCCCGCCAGTGCAGGTGGTGAAAGTCGCGGGTGGGTCAACGACGCTCAGCCCGGAGCCAGTGCTGGACATCGAGGTGCTGCATGCCATCGCGCCCAAGGCGCAGGTCATCGCCTACGAGAGTGGCTCCGATCTCGGCAGCCTGACGCAGATGTTTGATCAGATCGTCAGCGATAACCGCGCGCAGATAGTCAGCATCAGTCTGGGGGCGTGCGAGCTGGGCATTGACCAGTCATCGGCCAGCGGCTTCCTCGACTCGCTGGATACGACCTTCCAGCGGGCCGACGCGCAGGGCATGACGGTGCTGGTCTCCAGCGGTGACTCTGGCGCCTACGGCTGCCAGGATAACCACCTCTCGGTGGACCTGCCCGCCTCCAGCCCGTTTGTGACCTCGGTTGGCGGCACGGCGCTCTTCCTCGGCTCCGGCAACGCCTACAACCGCGAATACGGCTGGGAAGGCCCACTGGAGGCGTCAGGCGGCGGTGGCGGCGTGAGCCAGACCTACCATCGCCCATCGTGGCAGACCGGACCCGGCGTGGACAATAGCTACAGCGACGGCGCGCGCGAGGTGCCAGACGTCTCCGCCGACGCCGATCCGCTGACGGGCTATCGTGTCTACTACAGCGGCGATACGGGCTGCTCGGGCAACGACTGCTGGACGGTGGTGGGCGGCACCAGCGCGGCGGCGCCCTTCTGGGCCGGGCTGATCGCGCTGGCGAATCAGCAGGGCCACCGCAAGCTCGGCTTCCTCAATCCCGCGCTCTACGCCATTGGAGCGTCGGGCGCCAGCGCAGGCGGCGCGCCATTCCATGATGTGACTGGCGGCGGCAATCTCTACTATCAGGCGGCGCCCGGCTGGGACTACAGCACCGGCTGGGGCTCACCCGACGCCGCCGTCCTCGTCCCGATGCTGCTGGCGCAGTGAGGGGTAGCCCCGGCCCAACCTCTCCCCCGCTGCAGCGGGAGAGGGGCAGCGCGCTGGCGGCTGAAGCCGCAGGCTATGGGCGGTCCGCCGCAAAGCCCGCCTGCGCGGGCCAGGAACCGCTTGGATCCGCGCTGCCGACGCCCAGGCCGCGGAGGCGGCCTTTGCAGCCCGCAGGCCACCTGGCTTGCGGCTTCAGCCGCCCGTGACCGACTCCACCTGCAAATAGGTTCCCCTCTCTGGAGGGGGCAGGGGGAGAAATCCGCGCCCGCTTATGAGATGATCTTCACCGCGCTGTCATAGTTGGTGTTGAGCGCGAACTGCTCGGAGATGTGCAGCAGGCCCAGCCCTTCGAGCTGGCGGGCGCGCTTGAGCGGGCCGACATCGAGCGGGCGCAGGCCGCCCGACGCCAGGATCGCGCCCAGATGCGTCTTGGCGTCGGTGTCATCGCTGGCCATGAAGACATCGAGCCGCACGCCAGCCACCTGCCCCTTCTCCAGCGGCCCGGCGAACGTCGTGTTGAACGCCTTGACCACCTTCGCATCGGGGATCATCCGCGCGATCTCCTCGGCGGCGGAGAGGCCCTCCGGTGTCGCCAGATCGTCGTACGTCTCGTTGAGCGGATTGCTGATCTCGATGATCGTCTTGCCGCTGAGCTGCTGCTGGAGCTGTGGGATCAGCTCCTTCTCGATTGGATAGAACAACGCCAGCACAACGGTGTTGTCCTTGATCGGATCGCCCAGGGCAGCCGTCGAGACGGTTGCGCCTGACCGCGCATGCGCTTGCAGCTCGCGCGCCAGCGCCTCGGCATGCTCTGGCGTGCGATCCATGATGGTGACCGGCTCACCCGCCGCCACCAGACGTGTCCCGATGCCACGCGCCATGTGTCCGGCGCCAATGATCGTGATGCCCATCAGGGTACTCCTTCCTCTCGCGACGGCTTTCCACTGACCCATAAAAAGGCGCCGCCGCGCTGCGAGAGCGACGACGGCGCCTGGTCTTAGACGCTCCTCGTTGTCAGGATTGCGCCGCGTTCAGCCTCGCTACCGATTGCGCGTCAGTCGCAGGGCCGATGCCAAGCAGCACGATATTGCCCCACGGGTCGCGCACGGCGCTGGCGCCATCCACATCGGCGACCTCCAGCCCGGCGGCTCGCACGCGCTCCAGCACGGCGGCGCGAGCCTCCTCGCTGGGCAGCTCCAGGGTGAAGAAGCGCAGGCCAGCCGTGCCAGCGGGCGCTGGTCCAGCGCCACGGCTCTGCCACGTGTTCAAGCCGAGGTGATGGTGGTAGCCGCCCGCCGAGACGAACAGCGCGCCGGGCATCTGGGCGGTGATGTCGAAACCCAGCACGCCCGAATAGAACTGCGCCGCCTGCTCGATGTTGCCCACTTGCAGGTGCATGTGGCCCAGGCGCGTGGCGGCAGGCAGGCCGGTCCAGGGCGCGGGCTGCGCCGCCGCCTCGGCCAGAATCGCTCGCACGTCGAGCGGCTCGATGGTCATGTAGACGTGGTCGCTGGTCCACTGCCACTCAGAGCGCGGGCGGTCGCGATAGATCTCGATGCCGTTGCCATCGGGGTCGGTCAGATAGAGCGCCTCGCTGACGGCGTGGTCAGACTGGCCGGGGAAGGGCAGCCCATACTCCAGCATGTGGATCAGCGAGCGCGCCAGATCGAGCCGCGAGGGCAGCAGAATGGCGAAGTGATAGAGGCCGGTGTTGCGGCCGGGCCAGTAGCTCGCGCCCGGCAGCTCGGTCAGCGCGAGCAGCGGCGCATCGCCCGCGCCGAGAACGGCCGTCTGCCCCTCGCGCGCCAGCAGGCGGAAGCCCAGCGCCTCGGTGTAGTAGGCGAGCGAGCGGTCGAGGTTGGCGACGGTCAGCGAGACGAGGCCCACCTGGGTCGCCGGGTCAATGGACGTGTGAGGGAGCTGCGGCGCGGTCGCGGCGCGGTCACGCTGGTCCGAAGTGGTCATGGATGATGCTCTCGATTCTCCAGGGGCGCTGTAGCCGCTGGCAAGTGGTTCAATCGGTCGAGATGACGGGCGCTAGTAGGCGACAGTGAAGCGCTGGCGCGGGAACCTGGGCGATTCGATCTCGTCCAGAAAGGCGACGGCGAAATCTTCCATCGAGATGCGACTTTCGCCGTTGGCGTCGCGCACGAGCTGGTCGCCGCCGGTGCGATAGTGGCCGGTGCGCTCGCCGGGCGTGATCTGGTCCGCCGGGCTGAGATAGGTCCAGTCGAGCGCCTGCTCAGCGCGATAAACCTCCAGCGCATCGCGGTGGGCAAGGGCGCCAGGTCGCCAGGCGGGATTGAAGCTGGGCGAGTCGAGCAGCAGTTCGCCAGGCGCCACCTCCAGACTGCCAGCGCCGCCCACGACGATCAGCCGTGGGTCGCCCGCGCGCTTCGTTCCGGCGATCAGCGCGTGCGCCGCCTCAGAGAGCATCGCGCGCTCCTCGCCGCCCGATGGCCCGATGGCGCTCGCCACGATGTCGTGTCCGGCCGCCAGCCGCGCCACCTCGTCCGCGTCGCGCGCGTCGCCCGGCGTGACCGTCAGCCGCTCATGCTGGAGCGCCAGCGTCTCAGTGTGACGCGCCACCGCCGTGACGCTATGCCCGCGGTCGAGCGCCTCCTGGGCAATGCGCTGGCCGATGCGCCCGCTTGCGCCAAACAGGACGATCTTCATGTGTTCCTTCTCGTCTCTGGCGCTTCACATCACATCGGATCAAAGCGCCGCTCGCGATACCTCGCGCGTACTCGAACGACAATCGCTACGAAACTCAGTGTGTACTCAGGATGCCTGTCGCGCGCTGGCCAGCGCTGTCTCCACGACCTGCGCCAGCGTGCGCCCCTCCAGTGTGCGCTCGAAAGCGGTCTCAGCCTCGCCAAAGTAGGTTTCGAGCGTGCTCTGGATGACCCCGCCGATCGGACATTGCGGGTTGGGGTCGTGGTGCATGGCGAGCAGATGGCCGTCATCCACCGACCGAAAGATTGCTCGCAGGGTGATCGCCTCTGGCGGACGCCGCAGCCGCCAGCCACCAGCGGCGCCTGGCTGCGACTCCACCATCCCCGCGCGGCTCAGGTCGCCGAGGATGCGGCGCAGGAACGCCGGATTGGTGTTGACGCTGCTGGCCATCTCGGCAGATGTCACCAGCGAGCCATCGGATTGAGCATTGGCCTGGGCCAGCAGCGTGAGAATGTGGATGGCGATGGCGAATTGGGTATTGGCGCGCATCGCATCCCTCCTCTCGCTGTCTCGCGTCGCCACTAACTGTAACTATTGTAGACACATATTTGGCGTACTGTCAAGGGACGCGGTCCCAGCCCCTCCCCCGCTGTGCGGGAGAGGGGAGCCAGATTGCGTCGCGCATGCCATTGCCGTGATGGCCGCGCATCTGATACAATTGCCAGCCGTTGCCATCAACAGCGCGGGAGTGGATGCAGTATGGGATGCGACGCCGGATGACCCAGAAAGCCCCAGAAATCGCCGCGTCTCCAGCGCCACAGCGTGACCCTCGCGGCCTGCCGCGCGCCCTCAGCGCCCTGCGCCAGCGCAACTTTCGCCTGTTCTGGTTCGCGCAGATGGTCTCCGTCACCGGAACCTACATGCAGGTGATCGGGCAGGCGTGGCTGACATTGGAGCTGACGCACAGCGCGTTGCAGTTGGGCGTGGTGGGGGCCATCCAATATCTGGGCGTGCTGCTCTTCGCGGTATTTGGCGGCGTGGTCGCCGATCGCTGGCCCAAGCGGCTCATCCTGCTCTGCACGCAGACGGTGGCGATGCTCCAGGCGGCGGCGCTCTGGGCGCTGATCGCCAGCCACACGATCCAGCTCTGGCACCTGTATGCGCTGGCGCTGCTGCTCGGCCTGACCAACAGCCTGGATCGCCCGGCGCGGTCGGCGTTCGTGATGGAGCTGGCGGGCCGCGCCGACCTGCCCAACGCCGTGGCGCTCAATAGCTCGCTGGGCAATCTGGCGCGGGTGGTCGGCCCTGGCCTGGGCGGCATCCTGATCGCGGCATCGGGCGTGCAGACGCTCTTCCTGCTCAACGCCATCAGCTATCTGGCGCCGCTGGCGGCCCTCAGTCTGATCCGCGCCAGCGAGCTGCACGCCCAGCCGCGCCCGGCAGCCCGCAACGGCGACAAAGGCGCGAGCGTCTGGGCGAGCCCGCGCGAGGGCTTCGCCTACATCTGGGCGACGCCAGCGGTCTGCCTGGTGATCGTCGTGGTGGGAGTAGCGCTGCTCTTCGGCTCCAACTTCAATGTGCTGCTGCCGCTGTTTGCCACCAACATCCTGCACACTGGCGCGCCGGGCTACGGCCTGCTCTCCGCCGCCATGAGCGTCGGCGCGCTGCTGGCGGCGCTCTGGATGGCATGGGGCAACCGGCGGCCCACCACGCGGCGCGTGCTGGTGGCGGCGCTGGCCTTCGCGGTGGTCGAGGCGGGGTTTGCCCTCTCGCGCAGCGCGCTGCTCTCACTGGGATTGATCGCGGTGGTGGGATTCGCCGAGACCTCGTATGCCGAGTTTGGCGCGATGCTGGTGCAACTGATGGCCCCCGACCACCTGCGCGGGCGCGTCATGTCAGTCTGCACGCTCTTCTTCGATGGCAGCGTGCTGCCGGGCTATCTGCTGGTCGGCTGGCTCGCGCAGCAGGCGGGCGCCCCGACCGCGCTGCTAATCTCCGCCGCACTGTGCCTGCTGGTGGTGGGCGCGGGCTGGCTCTGGCGCGCCGCCGCCATCCGCGAAGGGCGCGATGGTGGCGCGGCGTCAGAGCAGAGCTGAGGCGCATCACAGAGACTACGGGCGGCTGAAGCCGCAGGCTAAGGGCGCTCCGCCGCAAAGCCCGCCTTCGCAGGCTGGGAGACGACGGGCGTGAACCCAGGCCGCGCAGGCGGCCTTCGTGGCCCGCAGGGCCACTTAGCTTGCGGCTTTAGCCGCCCGTAGCCTTCTAGCCGCTCACTCCGCCAGCGCGGCGTCTTCGGCGGCGTAGTCGAAGGCGGCGGGATCAATCTGTTCGGGTGGATGGGCGCGCTCCCAGGCCACCGTGCGGGCGTAGGCGTCGGCGGGCGCCGTCAGCTCGCGATAGCCCAGCTCGGCGCGGATGCGGCTGCTATCAGCGACCAGCGGCTGCCGCGCGTCACCACCCATGCGCATCGCCTCAGGCAGGCGACCCGCTGGCGCGTGGATGATGCGCCCCTGCCAGCCAGCCGCCGCGCCGACCGCCTGCGCCCGCTCTTCCTGTGAGAGCGCGCGGTCCTCGCCAACGTTGTAGATGCGCCCGGCGGAGCGTGGGTCGAGCGCGGCCAGACAGATGGCGTGCGCGACATCCTCCACATAGCCGTGCGTCCAGCGCCAGCCCGCCTCGTCGGCGTCCAGCGCGATGACGGCGCGCCCATCGTCCATGCGCTTGAGCAGGCTGTGGAAGCGATGCTGCCTGTCGCGCGGCCCGAAGACAGCGGGCAGCCGCAGCACACAGCATGGCAGATCAGCCGCGCTCATCACCACCTGCTCCACCGGAATCTTGTCGTAATCGTCCATCCAGCGCGTCGGATCATCCTCAGCGCGCGGCGGCTCCTGGCGATAGGGATAGCGGCGGTCGCGCAGCGGCGCGTCCTCGGTCAGCGGCGTGGGGTCGGGTGGCCCCGGCTCCGTGCCGATCAGGCGGCCATAGGCGCGATAGACATCCTGGCTGCTGATGACCACCGCGCGCCGCGCCACGCCGCTGAGCGCCTGCGTGAAGGCCACCGCCTGCGCCTCCAGCAGTAGCATCATATTGATGACGACATCGGGCGCGAACCGCTCCAGCTCTGGCCGCGCCTCGGCCAGCGCCGCGCGGTCGCCGTGGATGTGTGTCACGCCCTCTGGTACGTCGTTCTCGGTCTGGCCGCGATGGTAGACGGCGACGGTGTGGCCGCCCTCCACCAGCTCGCGCGCCACGGCTGGCCCCATGAACGCCGTCCCGCCAATCAGCAGTATCCGCATACCTCACCCCCCGGCCCCCTCTCCAACAGAGAGAGGGGGAGTCGAACTGTTACCTCCCGCTGCGAACCCTGCCGCGCGTTCCCCTCCCTGAAGGGGAGGGGGCAGGGGGAGAGGTTCCGCGCTATCGCTCGCTCCGGCGCGCCTTCCAGTCTTCCAGCGGCAGCACCTCATCAACGATGCCATAGTCGCGCGCCTCATCAGCGGTCATGTAGAAGTCGCGCTCGGTGTCGCGCCGAATGCGCTCCAGCGATTGGCCGGTGTGCAGGGCGTAGATCTCGTTCATCACGTCGCGGGTGCGCAGCAGGTCGCGCGCGTGAATGTCTATGTCCGTAACCTGGCCGCCCAGCCCACCCTGCAGCAGCGGCTGATGCAAGTGTATCTTAGCGTGCGGCAGCGCGTAGCGGCGCCCCGGATCGCCCGCCATCAGCAGCACGGTGCCGAAGCTGGCCGTCAGCCCGACGGCGGTGGTGGCCACCGGGCAGTGCAGCGAGCGCATCGTGTCGTAGATCGCCAGCCCAGCGGTGATGACGCCGCCTGGCGAGTTGATGTACATGTTGATCTCGCGGTCGGAGTTCTCCGCCGCCAGGAAGAGCAGCTCGGCGACGATCAGGTTGGCGCTCTGGTCCTCGATCGGGCCGTTGACCATGATGATGCGCTCGCGCAGCAGCCGCGAGAACAGATCATAGGCGCGCTCGCCACGCGCGCTATTCTCGATGACGGTTGGCACGATCAGGCTGGCGGCCGAGGCGCTAGCCCGCGCCTGCGGGGCCATTGGGTCGAAGGTGGTCATGGATGCGCTCCTCTGGCTCCTCTAGGCCTGGCGAACGAAATAGTAGATGATGGTGTGCGCGGCCTCGCGCGCACTGGGCGGCTGGATGGCGCCCGCCAGCAGCCAACCCTCGGCGCCGAGGCTGGCCAGCCGCTCGTCGTCCAGCGGCGGCTCCTCGCGCAGGTCTACCGAGACGACCCGATACTCCCACTGCGCGCGCTGCGGATCGCGCTCGTACACCATTGGGATCGGCAGCGAGAACGGCGCTGTCGGCGGCTGGTCGGCCAGCGTGCGGACACTGTGAAACGGCACAGACATCTGGTACACTCCCTTCAGATAGCTGGGGTAGCCGATGTGGCGCGCCACGGTGATTGGCGCGGCTCTGCTTGTACGATAGCGGCGCGCGTCGTAGAATTGAAGGCGAATCCCATGCTTATAGCATGTGTCGCCGGCAAGCGATGCTACGAGCATATGCGAGCGGGCGCAGTTCGGCTGAGGGAGACGATGAGCATGGACGATCTGCAAGCGGCGGTCGGCGCCGTCATCCGCCAGGAGCGTCGCGCGCTTGGGCTGACGCTGAAAGAGCTGGCCACTCGCGCCATCATCTCAGTGGTCTATCTCGGCGAGATCGAGCGCGGCAAGAAGTATCCGTCGCCCGTGACGCTGGAGCGGCTGGCCGAGGCGCTCGATCTGACCACGCCCGACCTGCTGGAGCGCATCGCCTTCGCGCTACGCGGGGTCGAGCAGCAGGCCATCGAGGCGCCGCGCATCGGCTTCATCACCCCGCCCCGCGCCGAGGTCAGCGCTCCCATGCAGTCGCCTGCGCCATCGGGTGGGCGCATCGTCAACCTGCTCTCCGCGCTGGTCGCATGAGCGGCGCTCCGGGCGAAGATGACGCCTCTGGCGAGACTGGCGAGGCTCCCCAGGCTGGCGAGCGCCTGCAGAAGTATCTGGCGCGCTG
>JAICVT010000026.1 GCA_025935235.1 Ktedonobacterales bacterium
GAGGTGATAGCCCCGCCCGAATCGTCGCGCGCTGGCGGCCAGTGGCAGCTCGAAGTCGCGCAGCATCAGCTCACTCAGCTCCGCTTCGGGCGCCGCGTCGGCGCGCTGGCTGGCCGTGACGCGCCACGCGCCGACGGGCGATGCCAGGGCTGGCAGCGGATCGCCGCGCCGCCAGCTCCAGAGCAGACCCACCAGCTCGGCTGGCGGAGTGGATGTGTCGTTCATGTCACATCCCTCGCGTCACATCCCTCACATCGCGGGCAGCTAGCGACGCCGCTGGCCGCGCTTGAGCACACGCTTCAGCAGCCGATCGAGCGGCAGCACGTCGTCAATCTTGAGGAAGTGCGCGAACCCAAAGTAGACCGCGCCGCCGACGATGATCGCCGCGAGCAGGCGTGTCAGCAGGAGCAGCGTCTCGACGATCGAGTGCGGGCCGGACGGCAGCAGGAACTCGCCAATCATATAGACCAGCAGCGCCGAGAGGCTGGCGGCTACGCTGGCGGCCAGCACGTTGACGAAGAACAGCCCCAGCGACTTGAAGTCGAAGCCGCCCAGCTCCTGGCGCAGCAGGATCAACAGCACCAACGCCTCGCCCGTCCAGGCGATGCTGGAGGCCAGCGCGATGCCTGGCCCACCCCACGGATCCAGCAAGATGCTCATGCCGATGACGAACATGAACTGCAACAGGCTGACCTGTGTCGGCGTGCGAGTGTTCTCCAGCGCATAAAAGGCGCGGGTCAGGATCTCGACCAGCGCCAGCCCCGTCAGGCCAATGGCGAAGAAGATCAGCGGCTCGTAGACGGTCGGTAGCGTGGAGGGGTCGAAGTTGTGGTAGTCGAGCAGGGCCGTGGCGATCGGCTGGGCCAGCGCCATCATGCCGAGCGAGGCGGGAATCGCCAGATACATGATCGCCTGGATGCTGCGCAGCACCGTCTGGCGCAAGCGATCCCACTCGCCTGCTGAGACCAGTGTCGAGAGCGTCGGGAAGGCCGCCTGCGCCAGCGCCTGTCCGATGATGCCATTGGGTAGCAGAATCAGCGTCATGGCGGTTTGGTAGCCAGTCAGCACGCCCGCCGCGCCGATCAGCAGGAAGCGATTGATGAAGACGGAAGAATAGAGGACGGTGGCGTTCAGCACACGCGGCCCCATCAGCTTGCCGATCTCGACCACGCCAGGGTGCTTGATGTTGAACGTCGGCGTATAGACCATCTTGGCCTTGACCAGCGCCGGAATCTGGATGACGAGCTGGAGCGCCGCGCCGACCACCACGCCCCAGGTGGGGCCGTAGATGCCCAGATTCCCTCCGAAGAGATGCGTCTTGTTGTCGAGCAGCGTGGCGCCGATGCCGCCGACGATGCTGACCGTATAGACTACCTGGCCCAGCGCGGGCGCCATGAACGACTGCCGCGCTTGGAGCAGCGCGATGGCGACTGTCGCGCCGCCCAGGAAGATGGGCTGCAAGAGCATGATGCGTGTCAGCATGACTGCCGTCAGGCCCTCACAGTTTGGGTTGGCGTTGCAGCCGACGAAGATGCTGCCGAATGCCAGCCGCAGAATGGGCTCGGTGAAGATGATGGCGATGATACAGAAGACAACCAGCAGCGCGAGTGAGGCATTGATGGCGGCGCTCGCCACATACCACGCGGTTTTGCTGTTGCGCTTCTTAATCATGTAGTCGTTGAAGACCGGGATGACCGCCGAAGCCAGCGCGCCGCCCGCGACGATATTGAAGATGGCGTCAGGGAGGGTGAAGGCGAGTGTATAGGCGTCGGTCGTCGGGCCGTACTTGAAGACGGCGGCGAACAGGATCGTGCGCAGCATGCCAAAAATGCGGCTCACCAAGAGCGCCAGCGAAACGATGGTGGTAGCGCGAATCAGCGTGCTGCTCTTGAGCGCGGCGACATACATCGAGGGCTGGTCATCTATCTCGACGCCCGCGCGATTGACACGCACGCCGCTGACCGAGGCCGGGTTGGCCTGCGGCGCCTTTAGCCCGCGACTCCACGAGAGGCCCGGACGCAGCGGCGGCAGCGCGGTGATGCGCCCCGTCGCGGTATAGTCCTGCATGCTCATGCTGGGCAGCGAGCGCTCCACCAGCGGCTCGATATAGTCGTCATGTGGATTCGACCCATCGGTGGGCGTATGGGATGCTGGCCGTGGTGGCGGCGGGACGGGCCAGCGACCGCTAGCATGATCCCACGGCGGGTTGAGATCGTCATCGGTCCACGGGGAGACGGGGGTTGCGGGCGTGGCCGGTTGCTTGCGCGCGTCGCGCTTTCGCTTCTTTCGCGCCGAGTCCTGATCCAAAGTCGTGCATCCTCCGTCGCCGACGTTCCTGCCCGGTCATCTGTCCGGTCATTCCCTGCTGTGGTCCGCGCTGCGCCGGTCGTGGCTGTTGGTAGGGGGTAGCGCCCATACGATCCCGTGCGATCCCATGCGATCCCATGCGGGTCGCAGGCATCCCCATGCGGGTCGCAGGCATCATACCATCAGCCGCCAGCCCTCACAAACCATACCGCCCGACTGGGCGCCGTCGTCTGGCTGTTGTCTGGCTGTTGTCTGACCGTTGTCTGACCGAGCTGGTAACAAACGGGCATCGTCGCCCGTTAGAGCATACGAGGCCGCCGGAGTGGCCGTCATTCTGCGAGAGCGCGTTCTGGTTCACCATGCGAGCCGCATACATGAGCCGGACGGGCGAGGCATTTGCGCTTCAATCGTTGCGTCAGTATAGTCAATAGCGTAGATCGCGCCAGGCGCCTACTGGCGAGACGAGTGAGAGGATGGCGCAGATGGCGCGCGAGAGTGTAGCGTCTCGTGATGAAGCCTACAACTATCAGGATGAGCAAGGAGAAGGCTGGGCGGGGCGCCTGCTGCTCGACGCGCTCGAAGTGGCGATCATCACGACGCTGATCTTTCTGATCGCGCGGGTCTTTGTGCAGAATTACCAGGTGGACGGCCCCAGCATGACGCCCACGCTGCTCAATAACCAGTACATCCTCGTCAACAAGGCTGACTACTACCTGCATACGCCCTCACGCGGCGACGTGATCGTCTTCAAATATCCAGACGATCCCAGCCGCGACTTCGTGAAGCGCGTCATCGGCATCCCCGGCGACACGGTGGTCGTCAGCGCGAGCGGCGTGGTGACGGTGGACGGCGTGACGCTCAAAGAGCCGTATACCAATGACCAGGTCAACATCTATGGAGCGGAGACGTGGAAGCTAGGCGGCGGTGAATATTTCGTGATGGGCGACAACCGTGGCGACAGCTCCGATTCACGCGCCTGGGGTCCGGTGCCGCAATCCGACATCATCGGCAAGGCGGAGTTCGTCTACTGGCCGGTCACCGACATCCACGCGCTGCACGACTGGTCGCGGAACTTCTCTGGTATCACCACTCCCTGAGTCCAAGGGTCTCAGCGACGCCACGACGTTTCACGTGAAACGTCGCTCGTTCACGCCGCCTATGGGTGTTCACTGGCCCAGCTCATTGACACGGTGGCCAATCTCCCATGAGCCATCGGCGCGCAGCAGGTAGTTGTCAATCAGGCGGGTGGGGCCGATGCGCGCGGCGATGGCCAGCAGCGCAGGCGCCTGCGCCGTAGTCAGGGGCAGGCAGGTATCGGGGTCGCACACCTCGGCATAGTCCAGCGCGGCCAGTGGCTCGGCGGCGACCACCGCGCGCATCGCCTCGCGCACGCTCTCCGCGCTGGCGGGCGCGCTGAGAGATTCCCAGGCGGCGCGGCCTGCCTCCAGTGCGTGTGAGAGCGCCGTCGCGGCGGCGCGCGCCTCGCCGTGCAGGTAGACATTGCGGCTGCTCATCGCGAGCCCATCTGGCTCGCGGATGATCGGCCCGACGCGCAGCTCCACTGGCAGGTTCAGATCGGCGATCAGGCGGCGCACCACGGCGACCTGCTGGGCGTCCTTCTGGCCAAAATAGGCGCGTGTCGGGGCCACCAGCAGCAGCAGTTTGGCGACGATTGTGGCGACGCCGCGAAAATGGCCGGGCCGATGCGCCGCCTCCAGTCGCTCGGTGAGCGGGCCAGATGGCTCAACCCAGGTGTTGAAGTCCGCCGGATACATCGCCGCGGCGGTCGGCGCGAAGACGGCGTCCACGCCCGCGCCATCCAGCAGCGCCAGATCGCGCTCCAGGTCGCGAGGGTAGCGCGCCAGATCTTCGTTGGGGCCAAACTGGGTCGGGTTGACGAAGATGCTGGCGACGGCGATGGCGTTCTCGGCGCGAGCGGCGTGGGCGTGCGACAGGTGACCCGCATGCAAATAGCCCATCGTCGGCAGCAGGCCCACGGTGGCCCCGGTGCGCTGCCACGCCGCACGTTCGTCGCGCAGGTCGTTAAGTGTCGTCAGTAGGCGCATGTGCAGGTATCCTTATCGCAGTGATGGGGTACTGTGTGACTGATGAGATGAGGCCAGTGTACCACCGCGTGCGCGCCCAGCCATGCCTTAATCGGGGAGTGGCCTGGGGTTTGCCGCGGCCTGGGGGAGATGTGTCGCCAGAGCGGTTGCTGGCTCGTTCTGACTAGCAAGTTGGCGAGCGTGGCGCTCTGGCCTGGGGCATGCTGAGAGCGTTTCGCCAGTCGAGCGCGGAGGGTGATGCGCGGCAGCGGATGCGCGACATCAAGTGGGCCTGAGACGGGAAGGATGTAACGAAATGCGACCAAGACGGGTGGGGCGGCGGCTCTGGCGGGGGGCCGCGCTGGTGAGCATCGGGCTGGCTGGGAGCGCCGCGGTCGTGACGGCGCGTCACCTGCTGATGACGCCACAGCCGCTGGAGAGTGGTCTGCCGGGCGAGGCGCGCATTGATCGCCGTCACGGTGGCGACGTGTACTATACCGTCGCGGGTCCAAAAGAGGCCCAGCCAGTCGTGCTGCTGCACGACTTCTACGTTGGCGCGTCGAGCTATGAGTTCCGCCTGATCTTCGCGCGGCTGGCCGAAACCTATCGCGTCTATGCGCCCGACTGGCTGGGGTTCGGGATGTCTGAGCGCCCTGCGCTGACCCACACCGGGGAGTTCTACGCCTCGATGCTGGAGGGCTTCTTGCGCGATGTGGTCGGCGCGCCTGCCGCCGTGGTGGCGCATGGCCTGGCGGGCAACATCGCCGTCCGCGCTGCCGCCGATGCCCCGGAGTTGTTCTCGCGCCTGACGCTGGTGGCGCCCGCTGCCGAGACTGGCCTGCGCCTCGATCCGACGGCGCGGCAGACAGCCATCCGCCTCATGCGGAAGCTGGCGCTGGGGCTGACGCCCTACGCCTTCGCCAGCCTGCGGCCCGCGTTGCGGTTGGCGGCGGGGCGGCGCAGCGCGGCGGGCGCACGCGAGGTGGATGCGGCGACGCTCGATCACCTCTTTGCCAGCGCGCACCAGTTCGGCGGCGAGCATGCCGCGCTCTCCCTCTTCACTGGCGAGCTGGACCTGCCGATTGCCAACGTCTTTCCGCTGCTGCGCACGCCCACCCTGCTGATGATCGGCTCGCGCGACCAGCGCCACACGCTGGCCAATCTGGAGCGGCTGGTGGCGCTCAACCGCGACGCCGACCTGGAAATGGTCGCCAACGCTGGTGAAGCGGTCTTTCTCGATCAGCCGACGCTCTTCATGCATACCCTGCATCGCTGGCTGAGCCGCCGCATCGCTCGCCACGATCATCCGCCCATGTCCGCGCCCATGTCCGCGCCTGCGGCTCCTCCGCTCGCCGCCGCGCCTGCCGCCCCGGCTACGCCCGCTCCAGCGTCCGCTTCGGCGCCGGTTGTGCGTCCGGCCAGGATCGTGCCAGTGCTGGAGCCAGCGCCGCCCGGCGACCCCGCGCCGCCTCATCAGCCGACGCTTGAACTGGAGGCTCATCGCACGCCTGATGGGGAGACGATGGGCGCCGCCGATGCGCTCGACGCCACGCGGCCACTCTCGCTGGAGCCAACCAGCGGCAAGGGTGGCTCGCAGGCCAGTGGTCCCGCCACGCGCCCGCCGCGCTCCGAGGCGCAGGGACGCCCGCTGGGGGTGCGTCCGGCGCAGGCGTCAGCGGCGCAGGGTGGCGCCTATCTCTACTCGCCAGCGCTGGGGGCGCATGTGCTGCGCGCCGACCGCTTCGATGGCGACGGAGGAGTGCCGCGCCACGCACGCGCCCGGCGCACGCGCTGAGCCATCGCTGAGCCATCGCTGGCCCGTGTCAGGCGAGTGTCGGCCCGGCGGCGGCGATTGTCCTGGTGAGGTTACTTCCGTTTACCCGTGGCGTCACCTCTTGGTGAAGGCGCTGCGAATCAGGCCCAGAGGGCATTGCATGCAACCAGGCGCATGTGTGCGTAGCTGGACGCCAAACCGAATTTCGATCCAGGCGCGGGGCGCGAGAGGATGCGCGCCCCGCGCGTTCATCACCAGTCCAAGGGGTGTAGCCAGATGATGGGCGCGATAGTCTTGAGCATGTTGCTGTGCTGGTTTGCGGTCGTCGCGGCGCTAACGATCTGGTCAAGGAACCATGAAGAGCTGGCGGAGGATTCAGCCGGAACCACTGGCGCCCCCACGCGCGCCTCAGCCTCAGACGACTCGTGAGTGCGAGAGCGCGTCATCGTCAATAGCGACATCTCTCACCCGGCCGCGCCTGCCCCGCGAGGCGAATGTCCCCTCGATGCGACGCCATCGGCTTTCGCGCGCTATACTGCTCAGGATGCTGGTGAGCGATCGCTGGCTCCTGCCAGACACAGGCCAGACGCAGGTGAGACGTAGAGGAGGGTAGCGCGATGACTGACGCGCCAGTGATCGGTATCCCTTGTTGCAGTGTGGCGCGGCCAGGTTCGGGGCGCATCCTGTATGGTGGCTATCAGACCTACATCGAGGCGCTGATCGCCGCGGGCGCCACACCGCTGCTCATCCCACCGGGACTGAGCGCGGAGGCGCTCGAGGCGCTCTGCGGACGGCTGGATGGCCTGCTGCTGGCCGGGGGCGCGGATATTGATCCTGTGCGCTATGGCGAGGAGCGCGCGCCCTATTGCGGCGAGATCGAGGCGGAGCGTGACGAGCTGGAGCTGGCGCTGACCCGCCTGGCGCTGGATCGCGACCTGCCGATCTTCGGCATCTGCCGGGGCATGCAGACTCTGAACGTGGCGGCGGGTGGCGCGCTCTATCAGGACATCGCTGCGCAGCGCCCCAATGCGCTTGCTCACCAGCAGTCCGAGCGCAAGCTGCTGGCGCACCATGTGCTGATCGAGCGGGACTCGCGCCTGCGTGCGCTGCTCGGCGCCGATGACCTGGAGGTGAACAGCCTGCACCACCAGTCGGTCAGCCAGCCCGGCGCAGGCGTGCGCATCGTGGGCTGGGCGCCAGATGGCGTCGCCGAGGCGATGGAGCTGCCAGGTCGGCGGTTTGCCATCGCTGTGCAATACCATCCCGAGGAGCTGGTCGAGACGGATGCGCTGAGCCGCCGCCTGTTCGCCGCCTTCGCGCAGGCCTGCCGCGAGCGGGCTGCGGATGCGCCGCAGCGCGAGACGTCGCATGCCTGAGACCCTCCGCACGCGGCTTCGAGGTTCGCGATGACGCAAGGCTCGCCTGTGGCGCCCGTGCCAGAAGTTCTCCCCACGGCCCGGCGGCCCCGCCTTGAGGCGGCGACGAGCGCTCAGCCGCGTGAGGCGTCGTTCCCGCGCGACTGGCGCGACTGGCAGGCGTGGCGGCGCTGGTTGCGGCCGCTGGGCAGCGGCTCCGGCGAGATCGCCGCGCTCGATGGCCTGCGTGCGCTGGCCGCGCTGAGCGTGCTGGTCTACCACGCCATGTCAGTCGCAGGAGCCAAAACCTTCATCGCCGGACATGATTTCACCTGGCTGTACTTCTATACCGAGTCGGGCGTTGATCTCTTCTTCACGCTCTCGGGCTTTCTGCTCTTTCTGCCCTACGCCCGCGCCATGCTCGATCAACGGGCGCTGCCCAGCGCGCGTGAGTTCTATCGCCGTCGGGCGCTGCGCATCCTGCCCGCCTACTACGTTTGTCTGGCGGTGGTGGCGCTGGCGCAGTGGAATACCTACGCGACACGAGTGGGCGCGGAGAACATTCTCGCGCATCTGGTGTTGCTGCACGACATCGCGCCCGCCTTCAATCGCACCATCTCCGGCCCCTTCTGGACGCTGGCGGTGGAGTGGCAGTTCTACCTCGTCCTGCCGCTGATCGCCTGGGCGGTCGCGCGGTTCAGCCAAGGCTCGCCGCGGCGCATGGTGGTCGGCGTGCTGGGCGTCATCGCGGTGGCGCTGGCGCTGCGCGAGGTGGATGCGCTGCTGGCGGTGAACCGCGCCGCGCTGCCCGCCGCCTTCGCGCCGTGGATTGACCTGGCACAGCGCGTGGTGATCGGCTCACAGGGCAAATATCTGGAAGTCTTTGGCATCGGCATGCTCTGTGGCCTGATCTATACCGTGCTCAAGCGCCGCGCGGGCGCGCTGACCTCGCCACGCGCGCGGCTGGCGGGGGTGGCGCTGCTGGCCCTGTCGCTGGGCGTCTATCTGCTCTATGCGCCGCAGGTCTACGAGCGCCACAACGCGATTCTGGCGCAGTTCTATCTGGCGCTGCGCCCGACCGATATCGAGATGATCACTGGGCCGCTGGTGCTGGGGATAGGCTACGGCGCGCTGACGCTGGGCGCGCTGCTGGCGCCGCGGCTGCTGCGCGCGCCATTCGAGTGGTGGCCGCTGCGCTTCGTCGGGCTGATCTCGTACAGCTTGTATCTGTGGCACGAGTCGCTTATCAACCTGATCTACCCGCATCTGCACATCGCGGGAGGCGTCGAGCGCGGCGTGGCGGCGCTGGCGATCGGGCTGCTGGTGGCGATTCCCTTCGCCTATGTCTCCTATCAACTGGTCGAGCGGCCCTTCTTGCGGTGGCGCCACAGCAGCCGCCCACGCGCCGAGGCGTCGCCCGCCATCGCCGTGGAGCCTGGGCTATAGCGGCGTCGCCCCGTAACTCCCCTCTCCCGCCGAAGCGGGGGAGGGGCTGGGCGTGGGGGCCAGCCCGCGCCAGAACGCATGGTTCATCTACCGAGTGATAGCTATTTCGCGATGACGGAGGGAGCGACGATGGCGCTGCGGCTCGATCCA
This sequence comes from Ktedonobacterales bacterium, assembly GCA_025935235.1. Lineage (GTDB taxonomy): Bacteria > Chloroflexota > Ktedonobacteria > Ktedonobacterales > JADMIN01 > JAKAIY01. The sequence goes on from JAICVT010000026.1 coordinate 9,078, forward strand.
GAGGGCGAGGGCGGCCTGCCGCGCGCGGCCTGGCGGTCGCTCTGCCGCGCACTGGAGGTTCCTGGCGAACACGCCTTGCCCGATGTGATCCGTCGGGCGCGGGCCGCCAGCGGGCGTGGTGACCCCGAGAGCCAGTGGGCGCTGCGTCAATATGAGGCGCTGCGCCAGCATCTGGAGCAGGAGAAGCAGACGCTCACCCGCATCTTTGCCACGGCGCTGCTGATCTTCTGTGGGCTGGCAGCCTGGCGTCCGCGTAGGCGGCGATGGTGGGCGCTCGCCCCACTGAGTGGCGCGCTCACGCTGGGCATCGGCCTGCGCATCTGGATGGTCAACGCGCTGCTGCGCTACTTCTGGGAGCGTGCGGCGGACGAGTAAGCTCAACTGGCGAACGAGGTGCGCTGGTCGCGCCGGAGCAGATTTCAGGAGATCCTCCCATGCGGTTCGAGACGCAGGCGATCCACGCCGACCATGTCAGCGACCCGGCGACTGGAGCAGTGACGCCGCCGATCCAGCTCTCGACCACCTTCGAGCGCGAGCCTGACGGCTCCTACCCGCACGGCTACGTCTACATCCGCACTGAGAACCCCAACCGCATCGCGCTGGAGCGGCTGCTGGCGACCCTGGAGAGCGGCGCAGAGGGCGCGGCGGAGGCGGCGGCGTTCGCTTCTGGCTCGGCGGCCAGTGCGGCGGTCTTTCAGTCACTGGCCCCCGGCGACCATGTGCTGGCGCCGAGCGATGTCTATCACGGCACGGCCCGGCAGCTCCGCTCGGTCTTCGCGCCCTGGGGGCTGGAACTTGACTTCGTAGATATGAGCGATCTGTCAGCGGTGGAAGCGGCGCTGCGCCCAACCACGCGGCTGCTGTGGGTCGAGACGCCCTCCAATCCGCTGCTCAAGATCAGCGACATCGCGGCGCTCTGCGCGCTGGCGCATCGGGTTGGCGCGACGGTCGCCTGCGACAACACCTGGGCGACGCCCGCTGCCCAGCGTCCCTTCGAGCTGGGCGCCGATCTAGTCGTCCACTCCACCACCAAATACCTTGGCGGCCACAGCGACACACTCGGCGGCGTGGTCATCGCCCGCGCGGGCGACCAGCGCTTCACGCGCATCCGTGAGATCCAGGGGACGCTGGGCGCCGTGCTGGCGCCATTTGACTGCTGGCTGACGCTCCGCGGCGCCCGCACGCTGGCCTATCGCATGCGTGGGCATACCGAGCATGCGCAGACGGTAGCGGCGTTTCTGGCCGCCCACCCGGCCGTTGCGGCGGTCCACTATCCCGGCCTGCCCAGCCATCCAGGGCATGCGGTGGCGCGGCGGCAGATGTCGCTCTTTGGCGGCATGCTCTCGCTCCAGGTTCAGGGCGGCGCGCGCGAGGCGCTGGCGGTCGCGGGGGCGGCTCGTGTCTTCACCCGCGCGACCAGTCTGGGCGGCGTCGAGAGCCTGATTGAGCATCGCGCCAGCGTCGAGGGGCCAGACTCACACACACCGCAAAACCTGCTGCGCCTCTCGGTTGGCCTGGAGCATCCCGACGACCTGATCGCCGATCTCGATCAGGCGCTGGCCGCCCTCAGCCGAGACTGAGCGATGGATCCAGAAGCAGGGGGGGACGGCTTTGACGTGGCGTGGCCAATACGCTACGCTATGGGGGCGATTGGCGCGCGATGAGACGCTGCGGGGCGGCGCGATGCCCCTGCGGGAGGCGACCAGATGAATGAGCATGCCACGACCGAGTGGTCATCTGATTCGCTCCCGCCCACCTCGCCCACCTCGGCCACGACGCCAGATGCGCTGGCCGCGCCAGAGAGCGCGGCGCCCGACGCCACCACCCCACGTCAGCGTCCCACGCGCCCGCCCAGAGGCGTTCGTCGGCTGACGGGGCATCGCGGCGGCGCGCCCGCGTCCGACGCGTCCGACGCGCCTGACGACGAACTCACCAGCACCCGCAAGCGCAAGCGCGTCTCGCGCAAGACCGACTCCGGGCTGATCCCGGCCTTGCGTCTCAACCACTATGTCGGGCGCGAGTATGCGACGCGGAAGCCCGCTGTGGTCTATGACACCGAGCATGCCCCCCGGCGTCTGCGCCTCACCCGACTGCTGATGGGCATCGTGTTGCTGGGGGTCGCCTGGGCCGCCGCGCTGCTGGTGGCCGAGCTGACGGAATCTCTGATGGATGTCTTCCCCAATCAGCCCAGTCTGACGATTCGCTTCGGCCTCTACATCCTCGGCGCGATCGGGCTGGCGTGGCTGGCGGTGGTGGCGCTGGCGCTGATCGTCGTCGGCGCCTTCTCGCTGACGCTGGCGCTCACTCGCCGCCAGTGGTAGGCCCGCGCCGACCCTCTGGTATGGCGTGCGACTTGCGACATCGCTCGACAATGTTCCCGGGAAGGGGATGTGCGCTCGTCGCCTTCCTCAACCCAGTGGTTGTAACGCATGGTCGGGCGAGACGAATTCGGCGCTGCCGACACCCATTGCTTTCCTTGCATATGCTACCCCTCAGCGCCATAATGCCTGGGTTGTGTGATTATTGCTGATACGATCGCCGCACTCCCACTTGCGCCAGGGCCACATCCGCCTGTGCTGGGGGATGCCTGGAATGCTCGACTGTGGGAGGCTGAGTATGGGGACGTCATTGGATAAGACGCCGAAGACCAGAACGACCGCCGCCGCCCGCGTCAGGCGCCTGGAGGCGCTTGTCGAGGGGCAGTCACAGGTGCTTGAGATGATCTCGCGAGATCTCCCGCTCGCGCAGATTCTAGAGGCGATCCCACGCTGGGTCGAAGCGAACTCGAGGGATGGCGTGCTGGCGTCCATCCTGCTGCTCGATAAGGATGGTCAGCGCCTGCTACATGGCGGCGCGCCCAGCCTGCCAGACTCCTACAACCAGGCGATCAATGGCATCCACATCGGCCCCGCTGTCGGCTCGTGTGGCACAGCCGCATTCACCGGGCGCGCGGTGATCGTCGAGGATATTGCGAACGACCCGCTCTGGGCGGACTTTCGCGACTTGGCCCTTGCGCACGGGCTGCGGGCATGCTGGTCGACGCCGCTGACTGACCGCACTGGGCGCGTGCGTGGCACGTTCGCCATGTACTATCGCCAACCTCGCTCGCCCTCCGAGGATGACTTCCACCTCATTCGCCTCGTCACGCGTACGGCTGTCCTCGCCATCGAACATCAGCAGTTGCAGGATGAGCGGGCGGAGTTGCTCGCTCGCGAGCGGCAGGCGCTGCGGAGCGTGGAGGCTGGGCGGCAGCGCCTGCACGACCTGATCATGGAGGCTCCAGCAGCCATCGCCCTGCTGCGCGGGCCAGCGCATGTCGTTGAAGTCGCCAATCCGCTCTACCAGCGGACGATTGGCATGGGACGTGACATGCTCGGCGCGCCCATCCGCCAGGCGCTGCCTGAGTTGGAAGGACAGGGAATCTTCGAGCTGCTCGACCAGGTGTATGCGAGCGGCAAGCGCTATGAGGGGCACGAGGTTCCCATTCGTCTCGACCCCAGCGACGGCAGCGGCGTCGAAGATCGGTACTTCAACGTTGTCTATCAGCCTACCCGCGACGAAGCGGGCGCGGTGGATGGCCTTCTCATCCACGCGGTGGATGTGACGGCATCCGCACTGGCGCACCAACGGGTGAGGGCGAGCGAGGAACGGTACCGCACGCTGTTTCGCCTGGTTCCCGTCGCGCTCTATGCCTGCGACGCCAATGGCGTGATTCAGGAGTACAACCAGCGGGCCATCGAGCTGTGGGGGCGCGCGCCTGTGCTTGGCGATGCCAATGAGCGGTATTGTGGTTCGCTCAGGCGCTACTATCCAGATGGTCAGCCCATGCCGCGCGAAGCATGCCTGACCGCGCGAATCCTGCGAGGCGAAGCCCTCGATGACGCGGATGCCGAGTGCCTCATAGAGCGGCCAGACGGATCGCGGCGCACTGTCGTGGCCCACCCGCAGGTCCTCCGAGATGAGCGCGGTCGGATTACCGGGGCCATCACCTGCCTGTACGACATTACCGAGCACAAGCAGGCCGACAAGGCCGCAGCGCATCTGGCCGCCATTGTGTCGTCGTCCTCCGACGCGATTGCCAGTAAGACACTGGAAGGCATCATCACCAGTTGGAACACCAGCGCCGAGCACATGTTTGGCTACACAGCGGAGGAGATCATCGGGCAGTCGGTGCTCACCTTGATTCCGCTCGAACGGCATAGCGAAGAGGACGCCATCCTCTCGCGAATCCGCGCCGGTGAGCGCGTCGAGCATTTTGAGACCGTGCGGATGACCAAGGATGGCCGCCAGCTGGATGTATCGCTCACGATTTCGCCGATCCGCGACCGCTCTGGCGTCATCATTGGCGCCTCGAAAATCGTGCGCGACATCACCGAGCGCAAGCAGTTGGAGCGCGAGCGTGCGGAGCTGCTGGGCATCGTCGCACATGACCTGGGCAACCCAGTGGCCGCGATAAAGGCGCGGGTGCAGCTGTTGGAGCGCCGACTTGCACGCGGTACTGTATTGGATGCCGACGCGCTGGAGGGCCTCGGGCGCCTCATCACCCGCATGGAGCGGCTGGTGCGCGACCTGCGCGACGCTGAGAGCATCGAAGCCGGGCAGCTCGCGCTCGTTCGCGACGAGTTCGACCTCGTCTCGCTACTGCGCCAGGAAGCTGAGACGGCGCAGACAACGATCCCGGGAAGCGTCACACTGGAGCTACCGGATTGGGCGTTGGCTGGCCCCGTAGTGGTGGAAGCCGATCGCGACCGCGTCGGCCAGGTGATCGCCAATCTGCTCTCCAATGCCATCAAATATTCGCCCGCCGAACGGCCCATTGCGCTCTCCCTTACGCGCGAGAAGCCACCTGCCAGCCCGGACACGCCGCCCGCCTCCCTGGTGCGGGTTGCCGTGCGCGACGAAGGGCAAGGCATTCCTCATGCGGCGCTCTCACGGGTGTTCGATCGGTTCTACCGTGTACCCGGCACAGGTACACAGCACGGCGAGCGCCGTGGGTTGGGCCTGGGTCTCTACATTTGTCGCCAGTTGATCGAGCGTCATGGCGGGCAGATCGGAGTAGAGAGCGTCGTCGGGCGCGGGTCCACCTTCTGGTTCACGCTGCCGCTGACGCCTGCTGCGGACTGATGCGGCGCGATCGTATCTATCTTCACCTGGTACGGCCAGCTAGCCAGGCGGCGCTGGCGGCGACACGCGGCTGGATGATACAATGGACGCGCTACCCTGACGGGGCCGTAGCTCAGGGGCAGAGCAGGGGCCTTTTAAGCCTCGTGTCGTGGGTTCGAATCCCACCGGCCTCACCGTTTCGCCACCATTTCGCCGATGCGCGCCTGTCTGCTCGATGTGTTCTCAGCCTGAGGAGGATCATATGAGCCAGCGTCGCGATGATCGGCCATCGAACTCCCAGTCGCCGCATGGTGACGGCGGCGCGCCAGATGCGCTCCCCCAGCCCGCCCACCACGCGCATCAGATCCTTCAGCCGCATCTCGACGCATCCATCAGTGGCGCCCCACCGTCTACGCTGGCCGCGCTGATGACGCCCTACCTCTTCGAATCGGCGCCCGATGGGCTGGCCGTCGTGGACCGCGATGGCGTGATCGTGCTGGTCAACGGCCAGATCGAGCGCATGTTTGGCTATGACCGCCAGGCGCTGCTCGGCGCGCCCATCGAGATACTCATCCCGGAGACGCTGCGCCGCGCCCACGAGCAGCATCGCGCGCACTACACGACGGAGCCGCGCGCCCGGCCGATGGGCGAGCAGTTGACGCTATTGGGGCTACGGCAGGATGGCGGGCAGTTTCCCGTCGAGATCAGCCTCAGCCCGATCAAGGTGGATGAGCAACTGCTCGTGATGGCCATCATTCGCGATGTGACGACCCGCAAGCAGCTCGAGCAGGCGCTCCAGGCCTCGGTGCGCGCCGCCGAATCGCACCTGCATCTGCTCCAGACCATCCTCGATCAACTCCCCTCCGGCGTCTATCTGGTGCGTGGCTATAACGCCAGGCTGGCGCTGGCCAACCGTGCCGCCAGCAGGCTGTGGGGCGCCAGTTGGAACGAAGGGCAGCCAATGGCCTCGTTTCTGGCGCGTAGCGGCATCCGCTTCCTGGAGCCGAACGGGCGACCCATCGCACTGGAGCGGCTGCCCAGCATCCAGGCGCTGCGCGTCGGCGTCGAGGCTGTACAGGCGCAGATGCGCATCGTGCGGCCAGATGGCGTCTCGATTCCCCTTCTGGTAACGGGTGTGCCGCTGCCTGGCTCGCTCTTGGTGGGCGACGCCGCGCCCGCTGAGGCCGGGCAGACCCGTGAGCGCATGGCGCTGGTGGTCTATCAGGATGTCACGATGCTGGCAGAGGCGGAGCGCGTCAAAGACGAATTCGTCACGCTCGCCGCCCACGAGCTGCGCACACCGATCGCCGTCGCCAGCGGCTACGCCCAAATGCTGCTGCGCTCGCCCGATCCGCTGGCCGAGGGGGAGACCAGGGATGCGCCGCTGGCTCCCTGGCAGGAAGACGCGCTGCGCGACATCAGCTTGGCCATGTCGCGCCTGACCGCGCTGACCGATGACCTGCTGGATGTCACGCGGCTGCAAGCCGGACGCCTCCAGCTCTCGAAGGAGCCGCATGATCTGGTGGCGTTGGCGCGCCGCCTCTGCCGCCGCATGCAGACGACCACCACCAAGCACGAGATTCGGCTGGAGGCGCGCGCCCGCCATCTGATCGTGGATATTGATGTGCGCCGCATCGAGCAGACGCTGCACAACCTCATCAACAACGCCATCAAGTACAGTCCAGCGGGGGGGATCATCGCCGTCACGCTGCGGCGGATCGAGCCATCGGCGGAACAGGGCATCGCCACATCCAGCGCCGAGCTGACGGTCAAAGATCATGGACTCGGCATCCCGGCCGATCAGCAGGGGATGATCTTCGAGCGGTTCGCCCGCGCCCGCAACGCCCAGGAACTGGGCATCGACGGCACTGGGCTGGGGCTGTATCTCTGCCGCGAGATTCTGGCCGCCCACGACGGGCGTATCTGGTTTGAGTCAATCGAGGGCCAGGGAACTACCTTCCATGTGCTGCTGCCCCTCCTCAATCTGACCGAGGGCGAGTAGCCGCAGCTCAGGTGGTTCAGGCGGCGTTGGGGCGCGGCAGCATATAGCCCACGCCGACGCGCGTCTGGATGTAGAGCGGGTGAGTCGGGTCTGGCTCGATCTTGCGGCGCAGGCGGTTGACACTGACCTGGAGCAGGTGGCTCTCGCCCAGGTAGGCGTCGCCCCAGACATGCTCCAGCAGTTGATCCTGTGTCAGCACACGCCCCGCGTTGTGCGCCAGATAGGCCAGCAGCTTATACTCCACCGGCGTCAGCGCGATCTCTTCGCCATCCACCGAGACGGTATAGGCGGCGAAGTCAATCGTCAGCTTGCCCAGCGTGAAGGTGGCCTGCCCGCCACGCGCGCTCTCATCCACATATTGCGTGCGGCGCAGCACCGCCCGCGCTCGCGCCAGAAACTCCTCGACGCTGAAGGGTTTGGTGAGGTAGTCGTCGGCGCCCAGGTCGAGCCCGCGCACCTTATCCTGGTCTTTGCCGCGCGCCGTCACGATGATGATCGGGACATTCGAGAACTCGCGCACGCGCTGGCAGACCGTGAAGCCATCCATGCGGGGCATCATCACATCCAGGATCATCAGGTCCAGCAGCGTCGTCTCGGCGGCTTGCAGCGCCTCCGCGCCATCCACTGCTGGCACGACGGTATAGCCCGCCAGTTCCAGATTGCGCGTCATCAGACGCAACAGCTGCGGATCGTCGTCGGCGACCAGTACAGTCGTCTGTTTAGCGGGCATGTTCCGTCCTCCAGTTCTCATCAGGGTATCGACGCCAGGACGCTCGTGCGGGATCATGGATGCAGGGTAGCACGAAATGGACGCTGGTTCCCTGGCCCGGCGCGCTCTCCACCCAGATTGCGCCGTCGTGCTGGTTGATGATCTGCTTGCAGATCGCCAGCCCCAGCCCCATGCTCACAGCGCCCGCCGAGAGATCCATCTCAGTCTCAGGGAAGGGGACGAACGCATGGCGCAGTTGCTCGGGCGACATGCCCGGCCCGTCATCGCGGACCACGCACTCAATCGCCGGGACGCTCTCTTCGCCCGCCAGCGGTGAGATCTGGATGCTCACCGAGCTACCCTCGCTTCCCCACCGTAGCGCATTGTCGAGCAGCTCGTCAAATACCTTGCGGATCCACTGCGGATCGGCCTCGACGCGCAGCAGTTCATCCTCGTCGGCCTCGCCCAGCGCGGGCGCCGCCAGCGCCACATTGACGGGCGCGCCGTGGCTGGCGCGGGCATCCAGCAGCGCCGAGCGGGCGATGCCTGCCAGCGAGACCAATTCTTTGCTCATCGGCGCCGTTCTGGATGTCAACTGCGCCAGTTGCAACATGCGATCCAGCGTGGCGCGCAGACGCTCACTGGAGACGCGGATCGTTTCGAGATAGTCGCGCTGCTCATCGAGCGGCAGCCGGTCGTAGTAGCGCCAGAGGGTCCACGCATGCCCCTGAATCGCCGCCAGCGGTGTGCGCACATTATGGTCCACTCTGGTGAGGATCGCATCCCGCAGGCGCTCGACGGCTGCGCTGGTCACGTCCTTCTGCTCTAAGAGCCGCATCAGCGTGATCGCCTCGGCGACCAGCGCATAGTGGTCGAGCGAGCCAGCCAGGCGCGCGCTGACCCGCCGGAAGGGCGGTACGGACCCGCTGGAGCGCTCGCGCCAACCCAGTAGCAGCGTATGGGCCGCCAGGTGATCGCGTAGCAGGCAGGGCAGGGTGACGACAATCCAGCGCTCATCGCGCGCCGCCAGATGATGGCGACCTGTCTGGTGGTAGCGCAGAAATACCTGCTGGGCCTCGTCATCCGTCATGCGTGAGCGCGCCAGCGCGTCGAGTTGCGCCAGCGGCGCATGGATAGGATAGTAGAGCAGCGCGCCACAGTGCGCGCCCACGCGGGTGAGCGCATCATGCAGCAGCAACGCCGCGCTATCGGCCTGCCTGCCCTCAAAGCAGAGCCTCACCAGTCGCCCCGCTGCCTCGGCGCTAAACGCTGTCGGCTCACCACGCACGACCGGCGCCTGTCGGTCATCGCTGATAAGGTGGTCCATAGGGCATCCTCTTCATGAGCCGATGACGGCGCGGGACATGCGTGTCGCAACGTCGGCGCCTGTTCAGGGGCGGGTGGCTCGATGTGGGCGCGTGTGCGGAGAGGCGCCTGGCAGTTGGGCGCCAGACGCCTCGTTGTATCCGTCGTGCCCGATCGCTTACCGAACCGTGGCCAGCGGCGCCTCTGGCGCTTTGGACGCCTCGACGACTTTCCGCTGCGAGACGGCCTCGCGGCCAGTGACGACTTCAAACACCTCGAATCCCAGGGCCGCCAGGACGATCAGGTCCGCCACCGCCAGGCCGAGGCCGGCGTAGAAAGCGATCTCAGCGAAGACCGAGAATGTCCAGGCTTGGTTCAGCATCGAACGCAGCGTCTCACCCTGGAAGAGGGTCGTCGCGATGCCCTGATCTTTGGCCGCGACAGCCGGATCAGTCGCCACACGAGCCTGGGAGCTCCAATACGAATAGGGATGCCCCTGGCCGATCTCCTGCAGGTGCAGGCCGATAAACTTCTCAGCATAGGCATGCGCCTGATCGCCGGTGAGAACCTGCTGGCCAGCATACTGGCTCAGGTTGGCAGGCAGTCCAGTCTTCACGTCCTTCGGGAAAAAGATCTGCTGCGGAGCGAGCTGGTCGTGGATCTGTGCGTTGGTGAAGCTGTTGGCGTAGAATGCCGCGCCCGAGCCGAGCGCAAGCACGAAAATCGCAACGATCTGCAGGACGATGATGCGCCACCGAATCGCCATTGTCATGGGAAAACCCTCCTTTGTTGTGCGCTGATGCTGTGCGCTGATCTCATGCGATGGGCGCCATATTCAGGTCTTGAACTTCTCGGACCTCTGGAACCTCTTGTCGCTTGCGATCACATCCTGATGGTAGGCGGGACGCATCACGCGGCGCTCACATGCGCGGGCGCGATATCACACACGCATCACAGCGCACTGGGCGGGTCTGGCGGCCGCGCCCGCATCCCGCGCCACCAGACCCGCGCCGCCCTCCAATCCTGAATTCCAGCGGGCTTGTGCCAGCGTCTATGCTGCTCAAGTCGAATGTTATGTAAAGTTACAAGGTGGACAAACGATTGCGCGCCAGCTACACTCAATGGTAATCACCTCTCCCGGAGGCGCGATGACCGAAGAAACGCTGGCGCGCCGCCTGGGAGCCGACGCATGCGACTGCCTGGGTCATGGAGGGACTGCATGGCCGCTCTCTACATCACTGTCAATGGCGCGCGCCACGAGGTGCGCTCGCCCGCTGAGACGCCGCTGCTCTATGTACTGCGCGATGAGCTGGGGTTGAACAGCCCGCGCTTTGGCTGCGGGCTGGGGCAGTGCGGCGCCTGCGCGGTGCTGCGTGGGGCCGAGGCGGTCGCGAGCTGCCGACTGCCGGTCGGCGAGGTGGCTGGCGCGCAGATTACCACGCTGGAGGGGCTGGGTACGCCATCCGAGCCACATCCCGTGCAGCAGGCGTTTCTGGAGGAGCAGGCCGCGCAGTGCGGCTACTGTAGCAATGGCATGCTGATCGCCGCCGCCGCGCTGCTCTGGCGCACGCCCCACCCCACCGATGCGCAGATTCGCGCCGCGCTCGACGACCATCTCTGCCGCTGCGGCGCGCACCCGCGCATCCTGCGGGCGGTGCGGCGCGCGGCGGCGCTGATGTGGGATGAGCCAGCGGAAGAAGGAGCGGACGCCTGATGACCAACCAGCCGAACACGCCCCGCTCAGACGCGCCAACCGGCGCAGCGGGCATCAACGCCGAGGTGGGCGGCCAGCGTAACTGGAATCCACAGCCAGTACGCTCCTCCACGATTGACGATTGGCTCGCCATCGCGCCCGATGGCGTCGTGACCGTCTTCACTGGCAAGGTGGAACTTGGCACGGGCGTGCGCACGGCGCTGGCGCAGATCGTGGCCGACGAGCTGGATGTCGCGCTCGATCGCGTGCGCGTGGTGATGGGCGATACCGCGCGCACTCCTGATGAGGGGTTGACCGCTGGCAGCCAGACCGTGGCGACCTACTGGCGCGCGGCGCGGCTGGTTGCCGCCGAGGCGCGTCGCGCGCTGCTGGCGCTGGCCGCCGAGCGTCTGGGCGCCCCGCCCGATGCGCTGCGTGTCAGCGCTGGCATTGTCAGCCGTCGCGACGCTCCCGATGAGTCTGATGATCCAGCGCGCTCCGTCACCTACGCCGACCTGCTGGGCGGCAAGCCGTTCGGGCTGCCGGTCACCGGGAGCGCGCCGCCCAAAGCTCAGGCGGACTATCGCCTGATCGGCTCGGCCAGCGCGCGGCTCGACCTGGCGGACAAATTCTTCGGCGGAGCGGCGTTCATTCACGATCTGCGCGTGCCAGAGATGCTGCATGGGCGGGTTGTGCGCCCGCCCAGCCCCGGCGCGACCCTGCGCGCGCTCGACGACTCCGCGCTCAGCGCCATCCCCGGCGCGCGCGCCGTGCGGCTGGGCGACTTCGTCGGCGTAGTGGCTGAGCGCGAGGAGCAGGCCATCCGCGCGGCCAGGCTGCTGCGCCTGTCGTGGGATGAGTCGTCCGCCCTGCCGCCACAGGAGGCGCTCTACGATGCGTTGCGTCAGGCGTCCACGCGCGATGACATCGAGCAGGAGCGTGGCGATGTGGCGGCGGCGCTGGCGGGCGCGGCACGAGTGGTCAGCGCGCGCTATCACCAGCCCTATCAGGCGCACGCCTCGCTGGGGCCATCGTGCGCGGTGGCGCGTGTGGAGGCTGATGGCGCGCTGACGGTCTGGTGCAGCTCGCCGGGCGTCTTCGCGCTGCGCGGCGCGCTGGCTGACCTGCTCGATCTACCCGCCGAGCGCCTGCATGTGATCTATCTCGAAGGTTCGGGCAGCTATGGGCAGAGTGGCAGCGATGATGTCGCCGCCGACGCGGCGCTGCTGGCGCGTGCGGTGGGGCGCCCGGTGCGCGTGCAGTGGTCGCGCGAAGATGAGTTCGCCTGGGAGCCGAAAGCGGCGGCGATGGTGATCGAGGCGCGCGCCGGGCTGGATGCCGAGGGGCAGATCGTCGGCTGGCGTCACGATGTCTGGACGCCCTCGCACGCCAACCGCCCGCGCCGCGCGCTCGACCTGATCGCTGGGCAGCTCGTGGCGAGCGCGGCGGCGCCACCGAAGGAGTTCCTCTATGGTGGCCAGCGCAACTCCACTACCGAATATGCGGTTCCCAATACGCGCGTGGCGATTCACTGGCTGGCGCGCTCGCCGCTGCGGGTTTCCTCGATGCGCAGCCTGGGCGGCGCGGCCAATACCTTCGCCAATGAATCGCTGATGGATGAGCTGGCGCTGGCGGC
>JAICVT010000504.1 GCA_025935235.1 Ktedonobacterales bacterium
GCTTGCCCTCGGCGGCGCGCGCGCTGATGCCAGATGTGACAGCGCCAATCTCAGTGCGCAGCGCCTCTGGGGTCAGCGCGATGATGGCGGGTGTGTCGCGCACATCGCGCTGATACCAGCGCGCCTGGTTCGACCATTGGATACCGGGGAAGGCGCGCAACAGGGCGACTGTCACCTCGCCCGCTCGCTGGTAGACGGGCGCCAGCTCCGGCGCGCGGGTCCACGGCCAGCGGCGACCGAAGGTGGGCCAGAAGCTGGCGGCGCTGGCGGCGGCTTCGTCGGCCTGCGCCTGCGAGATGCGCGCGATCATTGGCGCACTGTGGGGCGAACGACGGCGATGGGATGTCGCTCGGGCCTGGGCAGGCGGATCGTCTCGAAGGCTGTCCGCCAGGCCTCGCCGATGATGAGCGCCTCTTCCTCGGTCTTCCAGGTGAGTAGTTCATCGGTATCCACATCGGTGACGAAGCGCCACTTCTGGAAGAAATTATAGGCGAGGGCATAGCGGCCCGCGCGGCGACCAGCGGTGAGCCGGGTCACGAGCATGCTATGGTCTCCGGCGATGACGGCGATGCGGCTCAAACTGGTACTCCTCCCCAGGACGCGAACAGCTCAGGCAGTGTCTACGACACAATAGGATACTACGGCGAGGGCGCAACGTAAAGGGGTATCTTTCCTATAGCCGACAACTACGGACAAATGACGACGGGAAGAGATGAGAAGTGAGATGAGAAGTGATGGGAAAGGGTGAGAAGACTGGACAGAGTCCAACGGCGGCAGCGGGAATAGCTCCCCTCTCCCGCCTCGGCGGGGGAAGAGGTTGGGGGAGGGAGCGCGCCCTCATTCGCCCAGATATGCGGCGCGCACGCGGTCGCTGGTCAGCAGTTCGCGGCCCGTACCGGTCGCCACGATGCGGCCACTCTCGATCACATAGCCCCGGTCGGCGCGCTCCAGCGCGATCTGCACATCCTGCTCGACCAGCAGAAAGCTCAGCCCCGACTCGCGATGGATCGTGTCCACCGCGCCCAGGATGTCATCCACTACCATCGGCGCCAACCCCAGCGACAGCTCGTCCACCAGCAGCAGATCGGGGCGCGCCATCAGTCCGCGCCCGATCGCGCACATCTGCTGCTCGCCGCCCGACATCGAGCCAGCCAACTGCGTGCGCCGCTCGCGCAGCTTGGGCAGCAATTGGTAGACGCGATCCAGGTCTTCACGGATGGCCTGCGCTGACCCTGCACGGCGGGTGTAGGCGCCCAGCTTCAGATTCTCCTCCACGCTCAGCGCGGCGAAGAGCCGCCGACCCTGTGGCACATGTGACAGCCCCGCCGCCACGATGCGCTCCGGGCGCTTATTCGTGATGCTCTTGCCGTTCAGCCTGATCAAGCCGCTCCACGCGGGGATCAGACCAGAGAGCGCCGCCAGCAGCGTTGATTTGCCTGCCCCGTTGGCGCCGACGATGGCGACCACCTCGTGGCGCTGGACTTCCAGCGAGATGTCCCAGAGCACCTGCGTATCGCCGTAGCCGGTGTTGAGGTTCTCCGCCGCCAGCAGCGGCCCCGCCGTTGTAGCTGCGCCCGTCTGCGCGCTTGACTGTGCCATCTGGGCCTCGGATGCGCCGCTCATGCCAGGCCGCCCTTCCACTCGTCCGTTTGCGCCTGGTCGGCGCTCGCCTGTTTCTGCTGCTGCGCATAGCGCTGGCCCAGGTAGGCCTCGATCACACGCGGATCGCTCAGCACCGCATCGGGCAGATCCTCGGCGATCTTGGCGCCGTGATGGATGACCAGCACGCGATCCGAGACACCCTTGATGGCGCGCAGGATGTGCTCGACTACGATCACCGTGACGCCCGACCGGTTGATGCGGCGGATCAACTCGACCGCCTGCATCACCTCATTGCCGGTCAGGCCCGACATCACCTCATCCAGCAGCAGCAGGCGGGGCGAGGTCGCCAGCGCGCGCGCCACCTCCAGCCGCTTGCGGTCGGCCACGGTCAGTTGTCCGCCGATGTAGCCCGCCTTCTGCTCCATTCCGACCTGCTCCAGCACCTCATCCGCCACGCGACCCGCCTCGGCGCGCGAGAGGTTGCGCCGCCCAAAGAGCGCTCCGACGATGACGTTCTCGCGCACATTGAGGCCCACGAAGGGCTGCGCCACCTGAAACGTCCGTGCGATGCCGATGCGGGCGCGGTTGTGGGGCGCGAGATGGCTGATGTCCTGCCCATCGAACCTGATGACTCCTGAGGTCGGCACCAGCGAGCCGCCGATCAGCCCGATCAGCGTTGATTTGCCCGCGCCATTCGGCCCAATGATGCCCAGTGTCTCACCCTGGCGCACGGCACAGGTGAGGTTGTCCACGGCGGGCAGTCCGCCGAAGCGCTTGGTCACGCCGGTGATTTCCAGCAGCGCGGCGCCCGTATTGCCAGTGGCCCAGGTGGACGCCGCGCTGGTGTCAGACGCCGTTGGATGCGATGAATCGCTGGACACGTCGCAACCCCTCTCTGATGCGCAGCAGGTAGGACTCGTTCGCTCCCGCCAGGCTCGACGGGCGCAAGATCTCCTGAACC
>JAICVT010000188.1 GCA_025935235.1 Ktedonobacterales bacterium
GCAGCGGGCGATTGCTGAAATTGGCAGACAGGCCAGACTTAGGATCTGGTGGCGCAAGCCGTGTGGGTTCGAGTCCCACATCGCCCACCCCATCTTTCGCATGCCATACGCTCCCTGGCTCCGTGCTGAGCCGGGGAGCGTCGCTGTTCCTCGATATTCAATCCGTTCTGCGTTACACTATCACTGCTTCGCGCGTATGCTCGCTACAGAGCACTGGCCTTGTGCTCGCTTGACCTCGGCGCTCTACGCTCGCGAGAGGAGGCAGTTGTGAGTCAGCCAAAGATCTTCGTCAGTTACAGTCATCAAGACAGCGCATTTACGCAGCATCTGGTAAGCGACCTGCAAGCCGCCGGGGCTGAGGTGTGGTACGACGTGAGCGGCATTGATCACGGCGATTTCATGCAGCGGATTGATGAGGCTCTGCGTCAGTGTGAATGGCTTGTGCTTGTGCTTACCCAGGCGGCGATTGACTCGCCGTATGTGCGGATGGAAGTGAGCGCCGCCCTGCACCGCGTCCAGCAACGCTATATGCAGGCGGTTATTCCCGTGCTGGCTGAGCCCTGCTCGCCTGACTCGATACCCGCACTGTGGGATGTATTGCATCGCTATGATGCTACCCAGGGGTATGGTGACGCCCTGAGCAAGCTACTCCAGGCCGTTGGACTGTCTCGGACGACCGATCTCCAGGCTGCTTCCCTTCCCCCTGTTTCTGCGCCCCTAACCGAGACCGCGGCGAACCTTCTTGCGCAAGGACGGATGCTGAACTCGAAGCTCTATGCTCATAACCCAGATACACAGCGCTACGAGCGCATGAAGAATAATGGGCTGCTCGAGCAGGTACTCGCCTGTTTTGAGCGAGCGGTCGAGCTTGATCCGCGCAACCTCGACGCATGGAAGGAGCAAGCTGGTATCCTCATTGAACTGGAGCGGTACAGCGATGCCGTCAAAGCCTATGAGGCTGCGCTCGGCATTCTCAGTCCCAGTTCAAAGGACGACGCCAAGGTTCTCTGGAATGAAAAAGGTCGAGCGCTTCATCACCTGGGTCGCGATGAGGAGGCAGTCGCCGCCTTTGAACAGTCCATCGGTCTGCGCGGGTACAACCCTGAGGCCTGGCGCGGCAAGGCCGAAGTGTTGCGCGCCCTCGGACGCGAGGCGGAAGCGCGAAAGGCCGAACGCCAGGCCGACAAGTGGTGAACCGACCACGATAGCCGCCCCATCCTCAGCCCTCGCAGCCAGCCGCCATGATATACTCACCTATGGCGCCGCCGTGGAGCGCCGTGAAAGCCGTGTACATCGCCTGGCGCGCGCCGAGGGGCGCCGTAGCCGACGTAGCCTGGGAGCGTGGCAGTTATGGATTTCTTCTCTGACCTCATCGCGACCGATCCAGAGATTGCGGACCTCATCAAGGCCGAGGAGCGACGCCAGTTCGAGGGCATCGAGCTGATCGCCTCGGAGAACTACGTCAGCGCGGCAGTGCAGGAGGCGGTCGCCAGCGTGCTGACCAACAAATACGCCGAGGGGCTGCCCGGCAAGCGCTACTACGGCGGCTGCGAGGTGGTCGATCAGGTTGAGACGCTGGCCATCGAGCGCGCCAAGCAGCTCTTTGGCGCGGAGCATGCCAACGTGCAGCCGCACGCTGGCGCGCAGGCCAACGCCGCCGTCTATCTGGCGCTGCTGCAGCCCGGCGATACCGTGCTGGGCATGGCGCTCGACCAGGGCGGCCACCTCACCCACGGCTCCAAGGTCAACTTCTCGGGCAAGCTCTACAACTTTGTCTCGTATGGCGTGGACCGCGAGACCGAGATGGTGGATTACGAGCAGGTGGAGCGGCTGGCGCAGGAGCACAAGCCCAAGCTGATCGTGACCGGCTTCTCGGCCTACTCGCGCCGCCTCGACTTCGCGCGCTTCCGCCAGATCGCCGATAGCGTCGGCGCGCTGCTGATGGCCGACATCGCGCATGTAGCGGGGCTGGTGGCCGCCGACCTCTACCCCAATCCCGTCCCGCATTGCCATGTCGTCACTACCACTACCCACAAGACCCTGCGCGGCCCGCGCGGCGCCATCATCCTCTGCACCGAGGAGCTGGGCGCGAAGATTGATAAGGGCGTCTTCCCCGGCACGCAGGGCGGCCCGCTGGAGCACGTCATCGCGGGCAAGGCGGTGGCCTTCAAAGAGGCGCTGACGCCGGAGTTCCGCGTCTATCAGCAGCAGGTGGTGGAGAACGCGCGGGCGCTGGCCGCCGCGCTGACGGAGCTGGGGCTGCGGCTGGTCTCGGGCGGCACCGATAACCACCTGATGCTGGTGGATGTGCGTCCGCTGCATGTGACAGGCCGCGACGCCGAGAGCGCGCTGGAGGCTGTCCACATCCACACTAACAAGAACGCCATCCCGTTCGATCCGGAGCCGCCGGTGCGCACCAGCGGCGTGCGGCTGGGGACGCCCGCCATCACCACACGCGGCTTTGGCGTGGCCGAGATGCGCGAGGTGGCGCGGCTGATCCACGAGGCCATCAGCGGGCGCGAGGACGCCGCACAGGCCGCGCACACCCGCGAGCAGGTGATCGCGCTGGCTGAGCGCTTCCCGCTGCCGGGGCTGTTCGTCTCCGGCGATCTGGGCGCCGCGCGGGCGGCGCGCTAGGCAGGCCGGCGGTTAAAACCGCGCCTGGGAGGCCCTGCGGGGCCGCGAAGCTCGGCTTTGCTTGCCGCCTGCGCGGACTCTAGAAAGCGCCCCAACTCACGCAGGCGAGTTTCGCGGGACAAAACGATGAAGGGGGCGCCATGACCGCGAACGACTTCACCCTGCGCCCGATTGGCGTCGTGCGCTCGCCGCTCACCCAGCGCGAGGAGGCGCCGATGCAGGGCGGCGAGGGCGCGCCCGACGCCTGGATCGAGATCGAGGAGCCGGTCGCGACGGCGCTCGAAGGCATCGCGGTGGGCGATGAAATCATCGTCATCACCTGGCTGCATCAGGCGCGGCGTGAGACGTTGCAAGCGCATCCGCGCCACGATCCACAGCGGCCGCTGCTCGGCGTCTTCGCTACGCGCTCGCCCGACCGCCCGAATCCGCTGGGCCTGCACCGCGTCACGGTGCGCGAGATCGCGGGCGCGCGGCTCAAAGTCGGCCCGATCGAGGCGATTGATGGCACGCCTGTGGTGGACATCAAGCCGACGCTGCGGCGAGTGGCGGATGCGTAGGGGGATGGCGCGGTCCCCCACTTTTGACAGCGAGTATCCTGCGGGGTACACTATACGTATTAGATGACGCGCGGACTCTTCGATAGTGAAACACTGACGTTTCTCCCCCGCGACAGTCCTCTGCTTTCCGTCTTCCTCACTCGGCCTCGTGCATGGGTTCGCTGCGTCCGATGACGTCAGGAATCCCTGGGTGTGACGCTTGTCCGATCGGTGCGGTGACGAGAACCCTGGCAAGCCTTGCGCATGACGACTGACGTCTGCCCGCTTGCCTGAGACAGATAACACGATCGACAAGGATTACACATGACCACCGAGACCCTCGAACCGTCTATGGCGCTGCCCGCCGGGCAGCCTGCCGAGACGCAATCCACTTCAACGAATTCCACTGACGCCACGCCCTCGTTCGCCGAGCTGGGCGCGCACCCACGCGCTGTGGCGCGGCTGGCCGAGATGGACATCACGACGCCCACGCTGATCCAGGCGCGAGCCATCCCGCCGCTGCTGGCTGGGCGCGATGTCATTGGCCAGTCGCGCACTGGCTCTGGCAAGACCATCGCGTATGGCCTGCCGCTGATCGAGCGCATGGACCCACGCCTGCGCCGTCTTCAGGCGCTGGTGCTTGTGCCGACGCGCGAGCTGGCCAGCCAGGTGGCGGGCGTGCTCGCCGCGCTCGGCTCCAACCGCGGCCTGCGCATCGCCCAACTGATCGGCGGGCGCTCATATCTGCCCCAGCGCGAGGCGCTGCGCCTGGGCGCGCAGATCGCCGTCGGCGCGCCGGGCCGCGTGCTCGACCACCTGCGCCAGGGGACGCTCGACCTGAGCCAGCTGACGTTTGCCGTACTCGACGAGGCCGACCAGATGCTGGACGCGGGCTTCGCGCCCGATGTGGAGCGGCTGCTCGCGGCCATGCCAGAGCGGCGACAGCTCGCGCTTTTCACCGCGACCCTGCCCGAGATGACGACCGAAATCGCGCAGCGCCACCTGCATGATCCGGTCACAGTGGACGCCGGTGAGCCGGAGAGCCGCCCCGCGCCGACGGTCACGCAGATCGCCTATACCGTGCCGCGCGAGCACCGGCTGGCCGCGCTGATGACGCTGCTCGACCGCCGCCGCGCGGCCAGCGGCACGACGCTCGTCTTTGGCCGCACCAAGCATGGTGTGGATAAGCTGGCGCGGCAGCTCGTGGCGCGCGGCTATCCGGTGGCGGCGCTGCACGGCAACATGAGCCAGAACGCCCGCGACCGCGTGATCGGCGAGTTCCGCAGCGGCAAGGCGCCGATGCTGCTGGCGACCAATGTGGCGGCGCGCGGACTGGATGTGCTCTCCATCGAGCAGGTCATCAACTATGAACTGCCTGAGTCGGCGGAGTTGTTCACCCATCGCGTAGGCCGCACCGGCCGCATGGAGAACACTGGCGAGGCCATCACGCTGCTGACGCCTGACGACATGGCGCAGTGGCGGCGCTTCCAGCGCGACCTGGCGATGCAGATCAGGCCGACGCCCTTCCCGCTGGGTGAGCTTGCGGCTCCTGCTCCCGCGCTGGTGGTTCAGACTGAGGCGCCCTCCGCAGCGGCAGAGCCGGCGGCTGAGCCTGTGACTGATCGCGAGTTGCGCCCTGCGCCCCGCGCCTTCGAGCGTGGCAGCCAGCGGCGCTACGGAGATCGGCGGGAGGATCGCCCGCGACGTCGCCTCGAGGCGCGCGGCTACTCCAGCGCTCGCGGCCACGCGCGTGGCTATGAGGGCGAGCGCGGCCACGATCACGGTGACTATGAGCGCGAAGATCGCCGAGAAGATCGCCGCGAGAGTGGCCGCGAGGCTCGTCCCGGTCGCCGCGAGGATGTCGTGGCGCGCTGGGCTCGTCGCGCCTCTGAGGCCGAGCGCCGCGAAGATTA
Organism: Ktedonobacterales bacterium; assembly: GCA_025935235.1. Lineage (GTDB taxonomy): Bacteria > Chloroflexota > Ktedonobacteria > Ktedonobacterales > JADMIN01 > JAKAIY01. Next base: position 5,087 of record JAICVT010000188.1, read on the forward strand.
CCGCCGCGATGGCCGCGCGGACGAGCGCCGCGACGACTATCGCCGCGACGAGCGCGAGCCGCGCTACAACGGACGCCGCGATGATCGCTCGGAGCCGCGCCGCGAGCGCCGCGATGACCGCTCCAGCGGCCGCTCCGGCGATCGTTCTCAGCGGTTCCAGGCCGAGCGCGCGCCGCGCCGCGACGAGCGCCGCCGCGACGAGCGTCCCGTCGGATACGCTCCGCGCCCGCGCAGCCGCCGCCCGGCGCGCGGGTAGGGTTCGCCAGCCCCACCGCGTCGCATCACGGCCCACTCACGATTCGCCCCGCTCCGCAGCATCGCGGAGCGGGGCGTCTTGTCTCTCCGCACGCCGTCGTGTACGATGTCAGGACACACAAGAGCGCCAGGCAGCGTCGCCGGGTCGCTCTGGCTCTTTCCACAACTGATGGTCACTTGCACAGGTAGCTGAAGGACGAGGCGCCATCCGCCCCATCAGGCGCGAAGGCGCCGCAATCGTCTGGTTCACCCCGCGACCCACGCTGATCTGTGGGCCTACCAGGAAGCCAGCAATCGCTGGACATAGCTCCGGTTCGAGAGTGCGCGCGTGGCGATGTCGCCATGCGCCCATCACCGCCAGTCGCCGCCGACGCGCGGACCTGGCGCGACAGAAAGTGAGCCTGGTATGAGAGTCTTCAGTGCAGACAGCATCCGGAATGTCGCCGTCATCGCACATGGCGGGTCCGGCAAAACCTCGCTCGTAGACGCGGCGCTCTACGACGCAGGCGCCGTTACCCGCCAGGGCAGAGTAGACGATGGCTCGTCGGTCTCCGATTCGGATCCCGATGAGCAGAAGCGCCGCATGTCCATCAACCTCACCGTCCTGCCGCTGGAGTGGCGCGAGTCGAAGATCACCTTCCTCGATACCCCCGGCACGGCGGACTTTGTAGGCGAGGTGATGGCGGGCCTGCGCGTCGCGGATGCGGCGCTGCTGGTCGTCTCGGCGGAAAAAGGCGTGGAGGTCGGCACACAGCTGGCCTGGGATCACGCTGACGAGCACGCGCTGCCCCGGCTGATCTTCATCAACAAGCTCGACCGCGAGAATACGAGCTATGACCACGCGCTCGACTCCCTGCGCGAGCGCTTCGGCTCCAAAGTCGCCCCGCTGACCATCCCCATCGGTCAGGCGGGCGCATTCGAAGGCGTGGTGGATGTCGTCTCTGGCAAGGCCTACAACTTCAACGGCGATAAGGTCGTCGAGCGCGACGTTCCTGGCGATCTGCGCGACCAGCTCAGCCAGTATCGCGATGCGCTGATCGAGGCGGCCTGCGAGGCTGATGACGACCTGATGAACGAATATCTGGAGGGCGGCGAGATCAGCGAGGATGAGCTGCGCCATGCCGTGCGCGCCGCGGTGGCGGGCGGCATACTGGCCCCCGCGCTGGCAGGCTCCGCCACGAAGAACATCGGCGTCCAGAACCTGCTCGACGCCATCGTCGCCTATCTGCCCTCGGCGGCTGAGCGGCCCGGCGTCGCGCCCGATGGCCAGCCCTGCGCCCTCGTCTTCAAGACCATCGTCGACCCGCAGAAAGGCACATACAACTTCCTGCGCGTCTACAGTGGCGCCCTCAAATCCGACGCGCACGCCTTCAATCTGGATACCGCGACCGATGAGCGGCTGGGCCAGCTCTGGCTGATGCGCGGCAAGAATCAGGAGCAGATCGCCGAAGCGCCCGCTGGTGACATCTGCGCGGTGGTCAAGCTGAGCAAGACCCACACCGGCAATACCCTCGGCGCCAAGGACTGCGAGAAGCGCGAGCCGATCCATCTGCCTGAGCCGCTCTACACCGCCGCCGTCTTCCCCAAGACCCAGAGCGACCTCGACAAGATGAGCGTGGCCCTGACCCGCATGATCGAGGAGGACCCCACGCTGCATATCGCGCGCGACCCGGAGACCGCCGAGACGCTGGTTTCGGGCATGGGCGAGTCGCATGTGGAGATCGCGCTGGAGCGCGTGCAGCGCCGCTTTGGCGTGGAGGTGACGCGCCGCGATCGCCATGTGCCGTATCGCGAGACGATCAAGAAGAAGGCCAGGGCGGAGGGCCGCCACAAGAAGCAGACTGGTGGTCACGGCCAGTTTGGCGATGTCTGGCTGGAGATCGAGCCGCTGAGCGGCGACGAGCGCGACTTCGTCTTCGAGAATCGCATCGTCGGCGGCGTGGTGCCGAGGGAATATGTGCCGGGCGTCGAGAAGGGCGTCACCGAGTCGCTGCGCGAGGGCTTTCTGGCGGGCTACCCGATGACGCATGTGCGCGTCAGCCTGGTGGATGGCAAATACCACGATGTTGATTCGTCGTCGCAGGCGTTCGAGATCGCGGCGCGGCTGGGCATGAAGGAGGCGGTGGCGCTGGCGGCCCCGACGCTGCTGGAGCCGATCATGCAGGTGACGATTCTGGCGCCTGACGAGAACATGGGCGACATCAGCTCCGACCTGAATACCAAGCGAGCGCGTATCCTGGGCATGGAGCCAGGCGAGCACGGCATGCAGCGCATCATGGCGCAGGCGCCGATGGCCGAGCTGCTGCACTACGCTACCGACCTGCGCTCGATCACGCAGGGGCGCGGCTCCTTCACGATGGAGGTCGCCAGCTACGAGGAAGTGCCGACCAGCGTGCAGCAGGGTATCATCGAGGCCCACAAGAAGGAGGTCGCCGAGAAACAGGCGGCGCACTGAGCCGCTTGATGGTCGGCGATGCGAGCGCGAGGGCAGGTTGGTTCGCCAGCCTGCCCTCATCCAGTATATTCCACTGTTTGCGGAGGTGAGGCCCCACATGATCACCTATCTCGACCGCTATCTGGCTGGCGAACGTGAAGCCGTCTGGGCGGAGTTGACCGCCCTGGGGGCGGCGGTTCTGGATGAGCCGCTGGCGTCGGATGCGACGGCGGTGGCGCGCGAGACGATGCGCCGCGCTCGCGCCAATGTGGAGCTGCTCACGCAGCGGCTGACCGCCATCGGCTACCGCTTCATTCGCGACATGCAGGATCAGTCATTCGAGCCGTCCGATGGCGAGGCGCTGGCGACCTTGCGCCGCCTGCAGCAGGAATACGGCTCACTGCCGCTCTCCGTGACGGCATGGTATGAGGAGGTGGGTGCGGTGGACTTCCGCGGGGTCTATCCTGGCCTGAGCGCCTTCGAGACAGTCGACCTGAGCAATCTGAGGATGTTCTTTCAGGGGCAGCATCTGCGTGTCAGCCTGACGCCCGAGGTGCGCATTCTGAGCAGCGAGCCGGCGTCAGCGCCTGACCCCGACGCCAGCCTCACATCTGATCCGCTGGTCATCTTCGTCTGCAACGAGGCGCTGGTGGATGAGCTAGACGAGGGCGGCCAGACCGTCGCCAGCTATTGCCTCGCGCCCGA